>NZ_JZWY01001360.1:0-502 GCF_000966955.1 Streptomyces sp. NRRL S-495 | reverse complement strand
CCCACCGCACCCGCCCCGCACCACCCGACTCCGTACCGGCACCGCTGGGGTACGGGTTGGCGTGGTCGGTGGCCAGACCGGTTCCCGGAGCGCAGGTCCACGCGCCGGCGCCCTGGTCGGCGAGGATCTTCTCGGCTATCAGGATCTGCTGTTTCTTGGTGGCGAGGTCGGGGCGGGCCGCGTAGGCGGTGCCGCCGTAGTACTGCCAGTTGTGGAGGTTGATCTGCAGGCCGCCGTAGTACGTGCCGCCGGTGTTGATGCTCCAGTTTCCTGTGCTCTCGCACTGGGCGACCTTGTCCCAGGTGCTCACGGAGGCGGCCGAGGCCGTCGGGGCGCCGATTGCGCAGGCCGCGGCGGCGGCCAGGACGGCGAAGGAGAGCGGGAGACGACGGCGCGGCTTCAATGGAATCACTCGTTTCGGTAGCACGGACGGTCAGGGGGGTGGGAGGGGCGCAGCGCGTCCGGTGCGCTGCGCCCCGGGTCATTTGCGGTTCGTGGCTGG
>NZ_JZWY01001359.1:0-523 GCF_000966955.1 Streptomyces sp. NRRL S-495 | reverse complement strand
GCCACGACCGGTGGCGGCGAGGGGAAGGCCGTGATGGCCGGTGCCGGGGCGGCCATGCTCGGCGTCGGCGCCGGTGCCCTCGTCCTGCTCCGTCGCCGCAGGACGGCGCGGCACGGGTGAAACGTGCCGCGGGGCGGGCCCGGATCCGGGCCCGCCCCGCGGCACGTTTCACCCGTGCCGCGCCGTCCTGCGGCGACGGAGCAGGACGAGGGCACCGGCGCCGACGCCGAGCATGGCCGCCCCGGCACCGGCCATCACGGCCTTCCCCTCGCCGCCACCGGTCGTGGCCAGGTTCCGCTCCAGGCTGTCGGCCGTGCTGGTCGCCCTGGTGACCGCCGCCGGAACGATCTTCAGGGGCGCGGTGGTCGGGACCTCCATCGGGAACGGGACCGGGAGTTGGTCGGCACCCTCGGCGGTGCTGTCGGAGGAGGGTTCGGCCGGCGCCGCGGCCGTGCTCCCGGTGGCGGTGGGCGTCGGAACGGCCGGCACCGGCGTGGCGGTCGGGGTCGGGGTCGGGGTCGGG
>NZ_JZWY01001358.1:0-524 GCF_000966955.1 Streptomyces sp. NRRL S-495 | reverse complement strand
TCGCCGTCGACGGTGAAGTGCAGGCCCGCGTCGTCGATCCGGTCGTAGCCCGCGCCCGCGACCATGGTGACGCCGCGGTGCTTGAGCTCGGTGCGGTGGATCCAGCCGGTGGTCTTCCCGAGCCCGGCGCCGACCTTGGTGGTGCGGCGCTGGAACAGGTGGACCCGGCGCGGCGGCTCGGGCCGCTCGGGGCGGGCGAGGCCGCCGCGCTCCCGGTAGTCCCCGTCGATGCCCCAGTGCCGGCGGTGCACGGCCGGGTCGAGGCTCGGCGCGTCGCCCGCGTCGGTGAGGAACTCGGCGACGTCGAAGCCGATGCCGCCCGCGCCGAGGATCGCGACCCGCTCGCCGACGGCCGCGCCGTCGCGCAGCACGTCGAGGTAGCCGAGCACGCTGGGGTGGTCGACGCCCGGCAGGTCGGCGGGGTCGGGGACGCGCGGGCTGACGCCGGTGGCGAGCACGACCTCGTCGAAGCCCTCGGCGGCGAGCGCGGCCGCGTCGACCCAGCTGCCGAGCCGCAGCTCCAC
>NZ_JZWY01001357.1:0-540 GCF_000966955.1 Streptomyces sp. NRRL S-495 | reverse complement strand
CCCGCCACTGGATCTGCTGCCCCGGCACGACCGGGTTGGTGAGCAGTACCTTCGACACCGTCAGGTTCGCCTGCGGCGAGGGGCTCGCGGTCGGCGAAGCGACCGCCGTCCGGGTGGACGCCGATGGGTCCGGGCCGCCGGTGACCGTTGCCGAGTTCACGGGCGTCGAGGTCGCGTCGGAGGCGAGCGTGCCCGTCAGCGTCCAGCTCTGCGACGAGCCGGCGGGGATCTCCACCGCCGGGCAGGTCACGACCCCGCCCCTGATCGGGCAGCCGGTCCCGTCCGAGGCGGTCATTACCGGGTTGTTGACCCCGGTCGGCACCTGGTCGGTGACGACCACGTTCCGGGCCCGAGAGGGGCCGTTGTTGGTGACGGTGACCCGCCACTGGATCTGGCGGCCGGGGACCACCGGATCGGTGAGGAGGACCTTGGAGACGGTCAGGTTGGCTTGCGGCGACGGCGAGCCCGAGGGTGATGCCACGGCGGTGTGGGTCGGCGTTGAGGGGTCCGGGCCGCCGGTGACCGTCACGGTGTTGGTCG
>NZ_JZWY01001356.1:0-546 GCF_000966955.1 Streptomyces sp. NRRL S-495 | reverse complement strand
GGCGTGAAGCCCGCCGCCGTGGTCGGCCACTCGCAGGGCGAGATCGCCGCCGCCCACGTCGCCGGCGCCCTGACGCTGGAGGACGCCGCACGGATCGTCGCCCTGCGCAGCCGCGCCATCACCCGCCTCTCCGGCCGCGGCGGCATGCTCTCCGTCCTGGCTCCGCAGGAGCGCATCGGCGAACACCTCACGGCCGGTCTGCAGATCGCCGTCGTCAACGGCCCCGAGCAGGTCGTCGTCTCCGGTGCCCCCGAGGAGCTGGAGGCCCTCGCCGCACGCTGCGAGGCCGACGGGATCCAGGCCCGCCGCATCGCCGTCGACTACGCCTCCCACTCCCCCCAGGTCGAGGACCTGCGCGAGGAACTCCTCGAACTCCTCGCCCCCGTCGAGCCGCGCACCGGCCACACCCCGCTCATCTCGACGGTCACGGGTGAGGCCATCGACACCGCCACCATGGACGCGGGCTACTGGTTCACCAACCTGCGCGAAACCGTCCGCTTCGACGCCGCCCTCACCACCCTCCTCACCACCGGCCACCGCGTCTTC
>NZ_JZWY01001355.1:0-564 GCF_000966955.1 Streptomyces sp. NRRL S-495 | reverse complement strand
GTCCTGGGGTGCGGTGCCGCCGCTGCGGCTGAGCAGCAGCAGGTGGCGGACGCCGTGTTCGGTGACCAGGTGGCGGGCGACCAGCTGCCCCAGGGTGCCGTTCGCGCCGGTGATCAGCACCGTGCCGTGGGGATTCCAGACCGGCGGTGCGGTGGTGTCCGCGCTCGGGGCGACGAGGGCGAGCCGCGGTGCCAGGACCTCGGAACCGCGTATCGCGACCTGCGGTTCGCCGGTGGCGACGGCGGTGGCGAGTGCCGACTCCGACCAGGTGTCGGCGTCGATCAGCAGGATCCGGTCGGGGTGTTCGGTCTGGGCGGAGCGGAGCAGGCCCCAGACGGCGGCGGTGACGGGGTCGGGCCGGTCGGTGATCGAGCCCTGGGTGACGACGGCGAGTCGGGCCTCGTCGTTCGCGGGGTCGGTGAGGAACTGCTGGGTCAGTGCCAGGACTTCGGCGAGGCGGTAGCGCAGTTCGCCGCCGGGCGCGACGCGGGCGACGGTGACGCCGCTGGGCGCGGCGGGGTTCTGCGGAGTGGGCAGCTGCGACCAGCCGACCCGGTAGAGCGG
>NZ_JZWY01001354.1:0-566 GCF_000966955.1 Streptomyces sp. NRRL S-495 | reverse complement strand
CACCGAACGACCCGACGACACCCCGTCGCCCCGTACCAGCCCCGGCACCGTCCGGCCCTCGGCCAGCGCCTTCACGCCGTCGAGCAGCCCGTCCGGGTCGGTGCCCACGACCACGGCCCGCCGCTCGAACGCGGTGCGCGTGAGGGCGAGCGCGCGGCCCGTGTCGGCGGCCCGCAGAGGTCCGGGAGCGGCACCCAGGTGTGCCAGCAACTGGACCGCCCGGTCGCGCAGCGCTTCGTCGCTACGCCCCGACAGCACCCAGGGCAGCGGGTACGCATCGCCACCGGCCTCGGCTTCGGCCACCGGTTCGGCTTCCTCCGTCGGGGCCTGTTCCAGGATCAGATGCGCGTTGGTACCGCTGACACCGAAGGCGGACACCCCGGCCCGACGCGGACGTCCCGTGTCGTCCCAGGTACGGGCCTCGGAGAGGACCTCCACGGCTCCCGACGACCAGTCGACCATGGGCGTCGGCCGGTCCGCGTGCAGGGTCCTGGGCAGTTCGCCGTGCTCGATCGCCAGCACCATCTTGATGACGCCGCCCACTCCGGCCGCCGCCGAGGTGTGGC
>NZ_JZWY01001353.1:0-577 GCF_000966955.1 Streptomyces sp. NRRL S-495 | reverse complement strand
ATCGTCGAGAGCACTCTCAGGATCGTCCACTGCAGCTTTGTGAGCCTCATATCCATGATGGCCAAGCCGCACATGAAGTGGTCCTCCCGCCGTACGGTCTTGTGGTGCTTGTTCATTCCGCGTCCCCAGTGCCGGTGCCGGAGCGGGTCAGGCCGGGGTTGGTGAGTTCGATGCCGCGTACGCGGCGTAGCCAGTGGGCGAGGGCGTAGAGGGTGCCGGCTGTGGTGGTGCAGGTGACGGTGCCGGTGGTGAGGAGTTGGTGGAGGCCGCCGGTGGCGTGGATGTAGACGGCCAGGGTGCCGGTGGCCGTCGCGATCGTGTTGCCGGTGCGGGAGGTGCTGGCGAGTACCCAGTCCACCGGCCGCCACAACGCGCCCAGGGTGTCGTGCAGACGAAGGCGCAGCCCTGCCCACAGGAAGCCGGCCGCCAGGCTCCGGCGCCGCCAGGGCGAGGGCACGAGCCCGGAGGCGGGGTCCCCGGCCAGGTCTGCCATCCACGCCTGCCGTAGGTGTGCGCGTCGACGTCCGGCCAGTACGAGCCCGACCCGGGTCAGCCCCCACTCCAGTGCGGTCTTTCG
>NZ_JZWY01001352.1:0-577 GCF_000966955.1 Streptomyces sp. NRRL S-495 | reverse complement strand
GTTCCGCCCGACTCGCCCGCGGCGGCGGGCTGGTGGATGGCGACGAGACCGGCCTCGGCCAGGTCGGCCACGAGGATCCGGGCGACACCGAGCGGGACACCGGCGAGCGCGGAGATCTCCGCGATGGACTTGACCTCTCGGCAGAGGTTGACGATCCGGGCGTGCTCGGGCAGCAGGCCACCGGTCCGCTCGGCGGAGCCGGTGGTCGAGATCAGGGCCTCGATCGCGAGCTGGTACCGCGGCCGGGTGCGGCCACCGGTCATCGCGTACGGGCGGACCAGCGGCTGCTGCTCGTAGCCGTCGGACTGCTGCCCGCCGTAGCCGCTGCCGTACCCATTGCCGTACGAGCCGGCGGGATTCGAAGGCGGGGTCATGGGTCCTCCTTGTGCTGCAGCCTGGGGCAGCCGGTTCCAGCTGGGGCGATGCCAGCTGAGGCGAAATCAGCTGCCTGAGGGTAGCTGAGGGCGGACGCCGGGTCCGGTCGGGTCGGACCCGGCGGGGAGGTGGGACGGTTGAAGTACCGCTCAGGGCGACTCAGTGCAGGAGACTGCCCTGGAGTTCTGCGCGGAGTGCGGGG
>NZ_JZWY01001351.1:0-584 GCF_000966955.1 Streptomyces sp. NRRL S-495 | reverse complement strand
CCACCCACTGCGAACCCTGACCCGGGAACACCAACACCGAACGACCGGAGACCAACCCACCGCCGGACACCGCCGCACCCTGCGACAGCGCGGTCAGGTGCTCGGCGAGGTCCTCCTCCGTGCCCACCAGCACCGCGCGGTGTCCCAGCGCGCTGCGGCCCGTGGCCAGCGAGAAGGCCACGTCCGCGGCGCGGACACCCGACCCGTCCCCGATCCGGGCCGCCAGCGCTGCAGCCTGGGCGCCCAACGCCTCCGGAGTGCGCGCCGAGAGGAGCAGGGGGACGGCGGCAGGTGCGGTCTCCGGCGTCCCGGGCCCGTCGACGAGCGTGTCCGCGGGGGCTGTCGGGTCGGCCGGGGCCTGTTCGAGGATGACGTGGGCATTGGTGCCGCTGACGCCGAAGGCGGACACCCCGGCCCGGCGCGGGCGTCCCGTGTCGTCCCACGCACGGGCCTCCGTCAGCAGTCGCCCGGCTCCCGCCGACCAGTCCACCTCGGGCGTAGGGCCGTCCACGTGCAGCGTCTTGGGCATCACGCCGTGCCGCAGGGCGAGCACCGACTTGATGACCCCCGCCACACCGGCGGCA
>NZ_JZWY01000211.1:0-251 GCF_000966955.1 Streptomyces sp. NRRL S-495 | reverse complement strand
GCTCGACGGTGAGCAGGGGCGGGTGGGCGGGACTGCGCCAGACCTGCTCGACGGTCGCGGCGACGGCGGCCAGGTCGGGGTCCTCGGGCCGCGTTCGGGCGGGGGGCGCCGGGTACTCGGCCTCGGTGGCCCCGGTGGCCCCGGTGGCCTTCGCCCAGCAGCGGTACAGCAGGGCGAGTTGCAGCAGCGCCTTGACCCGTGGGGTCACCGGCAGTTCGGCCCGGCCCGCCGGCTCGTCAAGAAAGCCGCAG
>NZ_JZWY01000210.1:0-11094 GCF_000966955.1 Streptomyces sp. NRRL S-495 | reverse complement strand
CGACCGATCCACCGCCGCGCGCCCGCCGAGAGGCTCTCCACGGCCGCGAGGTCCGGGGCGGCTGATCGAGTACCCATGGTTCTCCCTTGAGGTTGCGGGCTGCCGGTCGGACGTGCGGGCGGTCTGCTCGACCAGGTCGGCGGCGCGGCGCGGGCCGTCCGCGGAGGCGTCGGCGAGCCGTCGGCCGAGGCGGTGGGCGTGGGAGCGCAGCCGGTCGTCCCGCCAGGCCGCGTCCACCAGCCCGGCCTGGTCCGGCTCCCCCGTGCGCGGGAGGTGGACGGCGGCGCCGGCCCGCAGCAGCGCACCGGCGAGGACGGGCTGTTCGGAGCCGTTGGGGGTGACGCCGAGCGGGCGGCCGCGCAGCAGGGCACCGAGCACGGGCGCCGAGGTACCGGCGGTCAGCACCAGCCCGGCCCGGTCGACGAGCGGTCCCAGCCAGGGCTTGCGGACGAGCAGGATGTCGGCGCCCGGGGCGGGGCACGGCTCGGCGGTGCGGCCCTGCTCGACGACGGCCTGGTAACGGCCGCCGGTGAAGGTCGCGTTGAGACGGGGCCACGGGCTGCCACCGCCGAAGAAGCGGCCCAGGTGCACATAGACGACCGGTTTGCCGCTGCGCGCCAACGCGGCTTCGACGGCGGCGAGTTCGGCCGGGTCGGCGGCCGGCTCCCAGGGCAGCGGCCCGACCTGGTGCACCCGCGGGGGCAACTCCGCTCCCGGGTACTCCAGTTCGGGGTCACCGCGGAGCAGGAGCGCGTCACCGAGCAGCGGGGACTCGTCCGGGCCGCCGGAGGTGGCGGCCGCGACCGTCGCCCGCGACCGGCGGGACGGCCGGGCGGCGAGGCCGGCCTCATCCCGGGTGGCCTCGTAGAGCGCCAGCGTCTCCAGGGTCCGGTTCTCCCGGGTGCGGCCGTACTGCGGCTCACCCTCGCCCCCGGAGCGGTAGGTCCACAGGTGGATCGAGAACCCGATCACGACCACCGGGACGTCCAGCGTCTCGGCGGCGAGCAGTGCGCCGTTGCACAGCACGGAGGTCACCAGCAGGTCGGCGCGGGCCTGCCGGGCGGCGCGCACGGTCGCCCGGTACTGCGCGAGGCCCATGACGCCCCAGCGGGCGGCGGAGAAGGCCCGCTCGCCGCCGAACTCCTCCGCCGCCGCGAACGGCAGACCGGCCTCGGCCGCGAACGGTGCGGCGCCGGCGCGGCCCAGCACCGACACCCGGTGGCCGCGGAGCCGCAGTTCGCGCCCGACGGCGAGCGCCGGGTAGAGGTAGCCGCCGTCACTCAGCGGGCAGAGCAGGATGTTCACGGGGCCTCCGGGCCAGGGGCTGCGGTCGGGGCGCGGCGGTCGGGCAACGGTGATCGGCAAGTAGCCATCGGGAAGCGGCGATCGGGGAGCGGGCGATCGGGGTGGGACCGGCCGAACGGGCCACCCGGCCGCCGGCGGCTCGGGCCGGGGCCGGATGACCCGCTCGGGCGTCATGCCGCCACGAGGTCACCAGGTCATGACGTCATGACTGGACGACCGGATGCGGCAATCTCACATCGCCGAACTGTTGTTGATCACACAGATGTCGTCGACGACGCCGTCGTCCTCGACATCGATGCCGTGCGCCACGACGTCGACCTCGTCCTCGGCCTCGGTCGGCTCCGGGTTGATGGAGTCACTCATGCTGACCTCCCTCTGCAGTGCGGCGTCCGCTACGCCGGCCCGGGAGAAACGTAGGGATCCCCGGTATGACGGCGATTAGGCGGCGGTTCGATTTCGGTATGACGGTTAGTCATATACCGTTCTGCTCCTGGTTCCTGGCCCTTCATTTCTGGCTCTTCGCTGCCGGCTCCGCGCTCCCGGAGCCCCCGCTCCCGGCTCCCGGCTCCCGCGCCGTACGCCCGGCTCGCTCAGTGGTGGTGGACCGGCACCCGGTCGGCGGTCCGTCCGGCCCGCTCCCGGGCGTACGCGTACAGCAGCGCCGGCATCTCGTACCGCACGGTGTGCGCGAGCCCCTCCGCGCCGGCGACGGTGAGCAGGCTGGCCTCCAGGAGGTCCTCCAGCACCCGCACGGCCGTCCCCGGGTCGCAGTCCAGCACCGCGGCCGCCCGGTCCAGGGTGAACACCGGCCGGGCCAGCAGGCCGAGCCGCAGCAACGCCCAGTGCGCGGCCTCCGGCAGCTCGCCGACCGACTCGGCCAGGCGCACCCGCACCAGCGGGTCGCCCCCGCACAGCTCGTCCAGCAGCGCCCGGCCACCGCTCAGCCGCGCGCCGTACTCGCCCAGCGGGACGTGCCGCAGGAACGCCAACCGGTCGGCGACCAGCCGGACCCCGAGCGGCAGCAGCCCGGTCGCCCGGACGATCCGGGCGGCGGACTCCCGGTCCGCGTCGACCCGTTCGGCGCCGATCGTCCGGCCGAGGAACTCCACCGCCTCGTCCGCCGTGAAGGGCGGCAGCCAGACCCGGTGGGCGCCCTCAAGCCCGATCAGCCGGGGCCGGGCGGTGACCACGACCGCGCTCTCCCCCGCCTCCGGCAGCAGCGGTCGCACCTCGGACTCGCGGCGGGCGTCGTCGACGACCACCAGCGCGCGGCGCCCGGTCAGCCACAGCTGCCAGGCCCAGCGCGGGTCGGCGGACTCCGCGACGGGCGGCGCACCGGCCGTCCCGTCCCGTTCACCGCAGGCGGTGGCGGCCAGCAGCTGGCGCAGGACGTCCTCCAGCGGGCGGGGGCGGCCGTCCTCCCCGCGCAGCCGGACGAACAGCCGGCCGTCCGGGAAGTGGTCGGCCAACCGGTGCGCGGTGTGGACGGCGAGCGCGGTCTTGCCCGCGCCGAGCGGTCCGGTCACCACCGCCAGCCGGCCGGCGCCGCCGGTGAGCACCTCGGTCAGCCGGCACACGGGGGCCGCGCGGCCGGTGAACGCGGGCGGGTCGGTGGGCAGCAGGTTCGGCGCCGCCGCCCGGTGCGGGCGCGGGGGCGGCGGCCGCAGCTCGGCGGGAGGCGCGGGGTGCGGCCGGACGGGGCCGGCCTCGCACAGCAGCGAACGGTAGAAGCGCGCCAGGGCCGGGCTCGGTGGCAGGCCGAGTTCATGGGCCAGCGCCTGCCGCAGCTCGTCGTAGACGGCGAGCGCCTCGGAGCGGCGCCCGGCCTGGCACAGGGCGGTCATCTGCAGCATCCGCAGCCGTTCACGCAGTGGGTGCCGCTGCGCGGTCTCGGTGGCCCGCTCGATCGCCTCCGCCCCGCGCCCGGCGGCGAGTTCGCGTCCAGCCAGTCCTCGAACACGCCGAGGAAGCGGCGGTCGAGGCGCTGCGCGGCGCTGTCGATCAGCGGGACGTCCCGGAACCCGTCGAGCGCCGAGCCGCGCCACAGCTCCAGCGCCTCGGTGAGCGCCCCGGCCCTGGCCCGCTGTTCGAAGCGGAGCGCGTCGAGCTCCCCCTCGGCGGTGTGCAGGACGTAGCCGCCGGCCCGGTGGCTGATCCGGGTGACCCCGGGGCCGGGGCCGGAGTCCGGGCCGGACTCGGGACCGGCCAGCCGGCGCAGCCCCGAGACGTACACCTGGAGGTTCTTGCGGGCGGTGCGCGGCGGCGCGTCGTCCCACAGCGCCTCGACCAGGGAGTCGGCCGACACCCGGGTATTCGCGTGGGACAGCAGCGCCGCCAGGAGAATCTGTTGTTTCCGTGATCCCGGATCGACGGCCCGGCCGTTCTCCAGCACGTGCAGCGGCCCGAGAATCCCGAATCTGACCGCCATCTCACGCCAACTTGATGACGAAGGAATGCCCTTCCACCTCGGCGTCCGAAACAGCGTCGAGCCGCTGTTTCACGGAATTGAGGACAGCGACCTCGTCCTCGCTGAGCCGGGACAGCACGTCCCGTTGTTCCAGTGTCAGCAGGTCGACCGGGTTGCCCGCCTGCCGGAGGGCGGCGAGGGCGTCGAATGTCATGGTCCCCTCCTTCTCGGATGCCAGATCATCATCACCGCCGCCCGGGACGCCGTCCATGAGACCTTTGGGCCAGAAACCGCCTTCGGCGGGGGAGGATGCGAGAATCAGCGCGAGCAGTCCGGCCTGCAGTCTTGACCGGAGTCCCAGTTTCGCCAGAATGGCGGTGACGAACCGTTTGACGGTGCGCTCACTGATATTGAGTTCGTAGGCTATCGAGCGATTGTCGTACCCGAGGCCCAACAGCTGCAGCACGGTGCGCTCCCGGGGCGTCAGCTCCCGGGTGAGCGGCAGCGCCGCCGCCGGCGGTAGCGGCACCCCCGGCGCGCGTGGCGCTCCGCACGCCGGACACACCGGATCTCCACCACCCATCGACGGGATCCCCCCTCCGGCGGCACACCACTGCGGTGCCCTCATGCTGACGCTCCCGTCGGACACCGGCAAGAGGTCGAACGTGCCCGGATGATGCCAACATCACGCCCGGGAGCGGCGGTCAGGTCTCGTCGAAGGGCTCGTCGCTCACCGGAACCAGGCGCGCCCGCCGTCGACGTGCAGCAGGAACTCCGCCACCGGCCCCGCAGGTGCCACCAGCGACAGCGCACCCGCGATCCGCTGGTAGCTCGCGTCGAACCGCTCGTGCTCCTCCGCGTCGAGCAGCGCCAACGACTCCTCGAACCACGGCTGCACCGCACCGAAAGCCGCCGTCGGCACGAACCACCCGTGCAGCCACGGGAAGTCCGCCTCGGCGATCACGATCTCACCGAGCAGCTCCCCGGCCCGCACCAGCCGCCAGCTCTCCCCCAGGAATCCCACCTTGCACCACCTGTCCTGTCGTCGATCGGCCGTCGGCCGTTGACCGTCGGCCGCCATTCATCGTTCATCGTCCGTCGCCGGTAACCCATCGCCCATTGCCCGTCCCGGGTCATGCTTCGCGGCCCGTGGCCCGTGGGCCACGGGCCACGGGCCACGGGCCACCCGGGCCCGCACCTGCAGCCCCTCCTCACACTTTGCAAAGTGCGGAGGGCTGCCCGCGCCGGGCCAGGGGGTGGGCCAGGGGTGGGTCAGAGGGTGGCCGGAGCCACTTCGGCGAGGGCGTCGAGGACGGGGCGGATGAGCGGGTGGCCGTCGGCGCCGGCGCGGACGGCGGCGAAGACCCGGCGGGTGGCGAGAGCACTGTCGACGGGGCGGACGGCGACCCGGGCCAGGTCGACGCCGAGAAGGGCCGAGCGCGGGACCAGGGCCACACCGGCACCGGCCGAGGCGAGGGCGACGACGGCGCGGAAGTCGTCGGAGGAGTGCACCAGGCGCGGCTGGAAACCGGCGTGCTCGCAGGCCAGCAGCACCACGTCGTGGCACGGGTTGCCCGGGTAGGGGCCGATCCATGGTTCGTCGCCGAGGTCGGCCATCGCGACCGGGCCCTCGGCGGCGGCCAGCGGGTGGGCGAGCGGGAGAACGGCCTCGAAGGGCTCGGCGTAGAGCGGGACGCGGGTGAGCCGGGCGTCGTCGGCACGCGGGGCACCGCGGTACTCGACGGCCACGGCGAGGTCGGCGCGCCCGTCGAGCAGCATCGGCAGGCTGGCGTCGCCCTCGGCGTCGAGCACCTTGAGCCGGACGCCGGGGGCACGGGTGGCGAGGGTGCCGATGGCGGGCGCGAGGACGAGGGAGATTCCGGTGGCGAAGGAGGCCACGGTGACTTCGCCGGAGACGCCGGCGCTGTAGGCGGCGAGGTCGGCCTCGGCCCGTTCGAGCTGGGCGAGGACGGCGTCGGCGTGGCCGAGCAGGATCTCGCCGGCCGCCGTGAGCCGCACGCCTCGGCCCTCGCGGGCGAGCAGGTGGTGGCCGGTCTCCTGCTCCAGGGCAGCCAGTTGTTGCGAGACCGCGGAGGGGGTGAGGTAGAGCGCGGCCGCCGCGGCGGTCACCGTCCGGTGGTCCGCCACCGCTCGCAGGGTCCGCAGCCGTCTCGCGTCGATCACAGACCAATTCTGCCAGCGTCGGTGGGGCTGCCGGGGCGGGGGTGACGAACCGGTCGGGAGGGACAGCGGAGTGGGAAGTCGGCCCCGCCGACTTCCCACTCCCGGCAACACCGAGCGCGGTACTCCGGCGACCACCCGGCCCCTTGCCCCGGACCCCCTCGTAGCACTTTGCAAAGTCCACACTTTGCAAAGTGCTACGAGGGGCGATCCCCTTGATTCCCGGGGTGCGCAGCCTCCTCCAGCTGCTTCCCGCACTTTGCAAAGTGGAACTTTGCAAAGTGCGGGGCAGGGAGGGAGCGAAGGGGAGGGAGCGAAGGGAAGCGAGGAACGGGAGCGAGGCAAGGAGAGGGACCGACCGCAGCACGGCGGAGGAAGCGCCGGCAGCGAGCCACCAGTGCGGAGCCCCCATCCCCCGGAAACCGCGAACGGGAGTGGGAAGTCGGTCGGGCCGACTTCCCACTCCCGCGGCGGGAGGGTGGGGCAGGTGGTCTTGGTGCTGTGCGGTGTCGGCGGGGCCGGCCCCGCCGACACCGCACAGCGGTTCGGGAGCCCGTGGCACGTCCGGTTCCGAGCGGACGTGCCACGGGCGATCGAGGGGGAACCGGCCCGCCAGGGGCCGTTCCCGGCGGCCGCCGCAGAGCGGCGGTCACGGCGGTGTGGGGGCTACTCCCCCAGCGCGGCGCGCGCGTCCACGAAGGCGGCGACGGCGCGCTCGACGTCCTCGGTGGTGTGCGCGGCGGAGAGCTGGACCCGGATCCGGGCCTGGCCGTGCGGAACGACCGGGTACGAGAAGCCGATCACGTACACGCCGCGCTCCAGCAGCAGCTCGGCGAGCCGGCCGGCCTTCGCCGCGTCGCCGATCATCACCGGCGCGATCGGGTGGTCACCCGGCAGGATCTCGAAGCCCGCCTCGGTCATCTTCGAACGGAACAGCGCGGTGTTCGCCGCCAGCCGCTCCCGCAGCTCGTTCGAGCTCTCGACGAGGTCGAGGACCTTCAGCGAGGCGGCCGCGATGACCGGCGCGAGCGAGTTCGAGAACAGGTACGGGCGCGACCGCTGGCGCAGCAGCGCGACGATCTCCCGACGCGCGGCGACGTAGCCGCCGGAGGCGCCGCCGAGCGCCTTGCCGAGGGTGCCGGTGATGATGTCGACCCGGTCCATGACGCCGTGCAGCTCCGGCGTGCCGCGCCCGCCCGCGCCGACGAAGCCGACGGCGTGCGAGTCGTCGACCATGACCATGGCGTTGTAGCGGTCGGCGAGGTCGCAGATCTCGCGCAGCGGGGCGACGTAGCCGTCCATCGAGAAGACGCCGTCGGTGACGATCAGGCGGCGGCGGGCGTCCTGGCTCTCCTTGAGCTGCTGCTCCAGGTCGGCGAGGTCGCGGTTGGCGTAGCGGTGGCGGCGGGCCTTGCACAGGCGGATGCCGTCGATGATGCTCGCGTGGTTGAGGGCGTCGGAGATGACGGCGTCGCGCTCGTCGAGCAGGGTCTCGAAGACACCGCCGTTGGCGTCGAAGCAGGACGAGTAGAGGATCGTGTCCTCCTGGCCGAGGAACGCGGAGAGGCGGTCCTCCAGCTGCTTGTGCACGTCCTGGGTGCCGCAGATGAAGCGGACGGACGCCATGCCGTAGCCCCAGCGGTCGAGCGCGTCCTTGGCGGCGTCGAGCACCTCGGGGTGGTCGGCGAGGCCGAGGTAGTTGTTGGCGCAGAAGTTGAGGACCTCGCCCGGGGTGCCACCGGCGGTGACGGTGACGGCGGCGCTCTGCGGGCTGCCGATGACGCGCTCCGGCTTGAAGAGGCCGGCCTCACGGATCTCGTCGAGGGTGGCGGCGACCTCGTCGCGCACGTTGTCGAACACAGCTGCTCCTAATCGGATCGTCGGATCGGCGAGGGTGCTCAGGCGGTCCAGTCGAGGATGACCTTGCCGCAGCGGCCGCCGGCCGCCTCGTCGAAGGCGGCCTCGAAGTCGGTGGCGGCGTACCGACCGGTGATCACGGGGCTGAGGTCGAGGCCGCCCTCCAGGAGGACGGACATCGCGTACCAGGTCTCGAACATCTCGCGGCCGTAGATGCCCTTGATGGTGAGCATCGAGGTGACGACGGAGGCCCAGTCGATCGGGAACTGCTCGGCGGGCAGGCCCAGCATGGCGATCTTCCCGCCGTGGGTCATGTTGGCGATCATCGACTGCATCGCCTCGGGCCGGCCGGACATCTCCAGGCCGACGTCGAAGCCCTCGCGCAGGCCGAGCTTCTGCTGGCCCTCCTCGATGGTGTGCTCGGCGACGTTGAGCGCCAGCGTGACGCCGACCTTGCGGGCGAGGTCGAGGCGGTACGGGGAGACGTCGGTGATCATGACGTTGCGGGCGCCGGCGTGCTTGGCGACGGCGGCGGCCATGATGCCGATCGGGCCGGCACCGGTGACCAGCACGTCCTCGCCGACCATCGGGAAGGACAGCGCGGTGTGCACGGCGTTGCCGAACGGGTCGAAGATCGCGGCGACGTCGAGGTCGACGGGGACCCGGTGCACCCAGACGTTGGAGGCGGGCAGCGCGACGTACTCGGCGAAAGCGCCGTCGCGGTTGACGCCGAGGCCGACGGTGTTGCGGCAGAGGTGGCGACGGCCGGCCAGGCAGTTGCGGCACTTGCCGCAGACCAGGTGGCCCTCGCCGCTGACCAGGTCGCCGACGGCGATGTCCGCGACGCCGGCACCGAGCTCGGCGACCTCGCCGACGAACTCGTGGCCCAGCACCAGCGGGGTCCTGATGGCCTGCTGCGCCCAGCCGTCCCACTTGCGGATGTGCAGATCGGTGCCGCAGATGCCGGTGCGCAGCACCTTGATGAGCACCTCGCCGGGGCCGATCGCCGGGGTGGGGACGTCCATCAGCCAGAGTCCCGGCTCGGCCTTCTGCTTGACGAGTGCCTTCACGGCGGTGGCTCCTGACGCACGGTGGGGCGGCCTGGTGTGGGCAGGCCGACGAGGCCCGGCGGTGGCGGCCCCCGGGAGGGCCGGAGGGTGGTGACGGGGCCGGGGTCCTGGTGTCGGTCCTGGCGTCCGTAATCCGGGCAGGCAGAAATCTGCCTGGTCGGAGGGGGTGCGGTCCATCGAGGAATTCTTAAGGGCCGCGACAGCTGGGCTGAACGATCGTGCCCGAGCTGCGCCCGGCGCCCGTCGCGGCGTGCCGGTCGGCACCCCGACGGCGGAGCGCGCGGGGCGCGTACGGGGCGCGCGGAGCACCCGCTCGGCGGTCCCTCGGACGGCGCGGCGGTCCGGGCCGGTCAGTCCCGCCGGACCGCGACGGCGTGGGCCGCCGCCGCGGCCCCGAGCAGGGCGGCCGCGAGCGCGAGCAGCAGACCGGTGGAGCCGACCAGGTCCGCCGACCGGTGGTGGCCGGAGAGCCGGGTGAGCAGCACGTTCACCGGCGGCAGGCCCTTGCCGAGGGTCAGCACGAGAAGCAGCGCGAGGGCGAGCAGCAGCCCGTGGCCCTGTCGCCGGACCACCGGCCGGGCGGTGAGCAGGCCGACGGCGGCGCCGGTGCAGGCGCAGGTGAGCTGGGCCTCGGCGCCCAGGAGCAGGTCGGCGGCGGTGGGGCTGTGGTTGCCGACGAGGAGCGGCAGGACCAGGCCGAGGACGGTGAGGGGCAGGCAGACCGCCAGCGCGGTGAGGACGGTCCCGGTGGCCAGGCGCCGGTGGCCGCCGGTGGCGGCCGTCACCACCGCCCGGTGGGGCGGGTCGTCGAGCCCGGCGAGCGCCGTGGTGAGCCAGGTGGCGGCGAGCAGCATCGCCAGGCCGGAGGCCGCGTGGGTGGCGGTGAGCGGGCCGGTGTCGTTGCTGGTGAGCACGGTGACGAGGGCGGTGAACAGGAGCAGTGGGGGGAGGTAGCGCTGGGAGAGCAGCAGGGTGGTGAGCCGGTAGCGGACGAGGGCGGTCATCGGGCGGTGGTCCTCGGGGTGGGGGCAGTGTCGGGTTCGGGTTCGGGTGCGGTGGCCGATTCGGGTGCGGTGGCCGGTTCGGGTGCGGGCCTGGTGACGGCCAGTACGGACCAGTGGTCGCGGAGTGCGGCGAGCAGGACGGCGTCGGTCCTGGACCGGTCCACCCGCAGGTGGAGTTCGGCCCCGCGGCGCTCGGCGGCGAGGACCCCGGGGAGGTCGAGGACACCGGCGCGGCCCGCCTCGTCGGCGCCGCCCGGGCGGCCGAGGACGACCACCGCGGGCGGGACCGCAGCGCCCGGGACGGGGTCGGCGCGGCGGGTGACCCGTCCGCCCGCGACGGTGTGCACGGCGGTGGCGTGCGGCACGGCGGTGGCGTGCGTCCGGGCGAGGGCCTCGCGGTGGTCCGTGAACGCCACCGCCCCGCCGGCGGCGGCCACTTCGGCGAGGATCCCGGCGAGCACGGTGTGGGCGGAGGCGTCGAGGCCGGACCACGGTTCGTCGAGGACGAGCAGGTCGGGCGGCACGAGGAGGGCCTGGGCGAGGGCGACCTTCTGGGCGTTGCCCTTGGAGAGGGTGCGCAGTTCGGCGTCCGGGCCGCCGACGAGGGCGAGCCGGTCCAGGAGGTGGCCGGCGCGGGCCCGGGCGGTGGCGGTGGGCAGGCCGCGGATGCGGCCGAGGTGGGTGAGGTAGGCGATGGCAGTGAGGCGTTCGTGGGCGGTGAAGCGGTCGGGGACGTAGCCGACGGCGGCCCCTCGGGCGGTGGCCGGTCCGGTGCGGCGGCCGGTGGTGGGGCGGGCGAGGCCGGCGAGGATCCGTAGCAGGGTGGATTTGCCGGAGCCGTTGGCGCCGACGACGGCGAGGACGTCGCCGGGCGCGAGGGTCAGTTCGACGTCGCGCAGGATCCAGCGGCCCCGTCCGTAGCGTTTGCCTACGGCTTCGCAGTGCAGCAGCACCTCGGTGTTCCCCTCCGTCGGTCGGGCGGTGGGCACGCTAAGGCCGCAGGGCGCGCGCTGGCGGTGACCGGCGCATACGGTGGCGATCGCTCCCCCTTGCGGGCCCGTGGAGCGGTGCTCCGGGTCCGTCCGGCCCAGAGAGGCGCCTCGACGATGACGAATCACGACCGCGACCGCGACCGCGTGCCGAAGCGCGACCGCGTGCCGAAGAGTGTGACGACGGCCCGAGCCACGACCCCACGCCGCCCGGGTGCGGCCCGCGCGGCCGCGGCCCGGCCCGCCCCGGCTGCAGTCGCGCTGGCGCTGGCCGGGCTGCT
>NZ_JZWY01000209.1:0-4073 GCF_000966955.1 Streptomyces sp. NRRL S-495 | reverse complement strand
TGCTGGCCTCCGCCGGGTGTTCGGGCGGCGCGTCCAGCGGCTCGCCGGAGGCCGGGGCGGGGACGGCCGTCCCGGCGGCGCTCAGCCCCTCGGCCTCGGCTTCGGGCCCGAGCGCGAGCGCGACCCTGCTCAGCCCCTCGCCGACCACCCCCACCGCGCCCTCGGGCACCTCGGCGGGCCCGACCTCGCTGCCGCTGACGCCGGACGTGACGGCCCGGCTGGACACCGCGGTGCAGCGGGTGCTGACGGAGGCCTCGGTGCCGGGGGTGATCGTCAACCTGTCGACGCCGCAGGGCGAGTACCTGAAGGCTTTCGGCGTCTCCGACAAGGTCTCGGGCACGGCGATGGTGACCGGGCTCAACATGCGGATCGGCAGCGAGACGAAGACCTTCACCGTCACCGGTCTGCTGCGGCTGGTGGACCAGGGCAAGGCGGGGCTGGACGACCCGATCGGCAAGTACGTGTCGGGTGTGCCGAACGGTGACACGATCACCCTGCGCCAGCTGGCCGACATGCGCAGCGGCCTGTTCTCGTACACCCAGGACGAGGACTTCGTGGCGGCGCTCCAGGCGGATCCGCAACGCTCCTTCACACCGGACCAGTTGCTCGCGTACGCGTTCAAGCACCCGGTGAACTTCGCGCCGGGGACGGGGTTCGACTACTCCAACACCAATACGGTGCTGATCGGGAAGGTGATCGAGAAGCTGGGCGGGCGGCCGCTCGGGGACTTCCTGAAGAAGGAGGTGTTCGACCCTGCGGACCTGGGCCGGACGGTGTTCCCGACGACGAACGCGTTCCCGCAGCCGCACGCCCGCGGGTACACCAACCAGACGGCGGACGGGACGATCGCGGACGCCACCGACTGGAACCCGTCCTGGGGTTGGGCGGCGGGGGCGATGATCTCGGACCAGGCGGACATGAAGAAGTGGGCCAAGGTGCTGGCCACCGGCACGCTGCTGACCCCGCAGACGCAGGCGCAGCGGCTCCAGCCGCAGCCCTCGGCGGTGCCGGACTCCTGGTACGGGCTGGGGGTGTTCTACAACCACGGGTGGATCGGGCACAACGGCTCGCTGCCGGGGTACCAGACGGTTGCGGTGTATCTGCCGTCCGCGCAGGCCTCGTTGGTGGTGCTGCTGAACACCGACATCACCTACAAGGGTTCGGCGCCGTCGACGCTGTTCGCGAAGGCGATCACGGAGGTCGTCTCGCCCGGGAACGTCTACGACCTGCCGTCGGCCCCGGCGGGCGGGGAAGAGCCTTCGGCGACGGGCGACGCGTCGGTGTCGACCTCGGTGACGCCGCCGGTGCCGTCGGCGGCGTGACCGGACGCGCGTGACCGGGCCCGCGTGACCGGACGCGCGTGAGCGGGTCCCACGGGACCGGGTCCGCGTGCCCGGGCGGGACGGCGCGGGTGCTCGGGGGCGGCGGTCAGCCTCCGAGCACCTGCGCCAGGTCGTAGGAGACCGGCTCCTCCAGCTGCTCGTAGGTGCAGCTCTCCGGTGTGCGGTCCGGACGCCAGCGGCGGAACTGCGCGGTGTGCCGGAAGCGGGTGCCCTCCATGTGGTCGTAGGCGACCTCGACGACGCGTTCGGGGCGCAGCGGCACCCAGGAGAGGTCCTTCTTCCCGGTCCAGCGGCTCTGCGCCCCGGGGAGTCTGGCGTCGGCGTGGGCGGCCTCGTCGGCCCAGGCCCCCCAGGGGTGGCCGGCGAGGTCGGTGGTGCGCAACGGCGCGAGTTCCTCGGCGAGTTCGTGTCGGCGGGCCATGGTGAAGGCGGCGCAGACGCCGACGTGCTGGAGGCGGCCCTCGGCGTCGTTGATCCCGAGCAGCAGGGAGCCGACGACGGGTCCGCTCTTGTGCTCGCGGTAGCCGGCGACCACGCAGTCGGCGGTGCGCTCGTGCTTGATCTTGTACATGGCGCGTTCGCCGGGCCGGTAGGGCTGGTCGAGCGGTTTGGCGACGATGCCGTCCAGTCCTGCGCCCTCGTACTGGGCGAACCAGGTTTCGGCGAGGTCGCGGTCGGTCGCGGCGGGGGCGGTGAAGACGGGGTCGGCGGCGTCGGCGAGGGCCGTTTCGAGGGCGGCGCGGCGGGCCGCGAGCGGCTGGTCGAGCAGGGACTTGTCGCCGAGGGCGAGCAGGTCGAAGGCGACGAAGGAGGCGGGGGTGCGTTCGGCGAGCAGTTCGACCCGGCTGGCGGCGGGGTGGATGCGTTCGAGGAGTTCCTCGAACCGCAGCCGGCCGTCGCGGGCGATGACCACTTCGCCGTCGAGGACGCAGCGCGGGGGTGTTTCGCGGCGCAGGGCCGTGACGAGTTCGGGGAAGTAGCGGGTGAGGGGTTTGCCGGTGCGGCTGCCGATCTCGATCTCGTCGCCGTCGCGGAAGACGATGGCGCGGAAGCCGTCCCATTTGGCCTCGTACTGCATGCCGGGCGGGATCTTGGCGACGGACTTGGCGAGCATCGGGGCGACGGGCGGCATCACGGGCAGGTCCATGCTTCCGATCCTCGCGCCGTCGCGGTCCGGACGCGCGGCGGCACGCGGGGCCGGCGGCACGCGGGCCCGGCGCGCGGGCACCACGGCCCCCCGGGTCGCCACGGCCGCCACGGCCGCCCAGGTCAGGACAGGCGCGGCGGGCGGCGCGCGCTTAGCGTGAGTGGCATGGGCTCTGCCGTGGAACTGGATGTCGCCGGGCGCACCGTCCGGCTGTCGAACCCCGACAAGGTGTACTTCCCGGAGCGCGGCTTCACCAAGCTGGACGTCGCCGAGTACTACCTGGCGGTCGCGGACGGGGTGCTGCGCGGGCTGCGGGACCGGCCGACCACGCTGCAGCGGTTCCCGGACGGGGTGGAGGGCGAGTTCTTCTACCAGAAGCGGGCGCCGAAGGGCCTGCCCGACTGGTTGCCGACCGCGCGGATCGCCTTCCCGAGCGGGCGCTCGGCGGACGAGATCTGTCCGGCCGAGCCGGCGGCGGTGCTGTGGGCGGCGAACCTCGGCTGTCTGACCTTCCACCCGTGGCCGGTGCGCCGCTCGGACACCGACCACGTGGACGAGCTGCGGATCGACCTGGACCCGCAGCCTGGCACGGACTTCCGGGACTCGGTGCGGGTCGCGCACGAGCTGCGGGCCGTCCTGGAGGAGCACGGGCTGCGGGGGTGGCCGAAGACCTCGGGCGGGCGCGGGGTGCACGTGTACGTGCCGCTGGTACCGGAGTGGACGTTCACCGACGGGCGACACGCGGTGATCGCGCTGGGCCGGGAGCTGGAGCGGCGGCTGCCGGGGCGGGTGACCACGGCGTGGTGGAAGGAGGAGCGTGGGGAGCGGATCTTCGTCGACTACAACCAGATGGCGCGGGACCGGACGATCGCCTCCGCCTATTCGCTGCGGGCCCGGCCCCGGGCGACGGCGTCGACGCCGCTGCTGTGGGAGGAGCTGGACGACGCGCTGCCGGAGGACTTCGACCTGCGGACGGTGCCGGTCCGGTTCGCGGAGGTGGGCGATCCGCACGCGGGGATGCAGGGTGAGGCGTTCCGGCTGGAGTCGCTGCTGGAGCTGTACGAGCGGCAGGTCGCGGACGGTGCGCACGGCGAGCTGCCGTATCCGCCGGACCATCCGAAGGCGGCGGGCGAGCCGACCCGGGTGCAGCCGAGCAGGGCACGGAAGAAGACCTGACGTGATCACGTAGGCTGATCGCCCACGAAGATCACCAAGGGGCGGGGAACGATGGCTGCACGGGGGCTGCGGGAGATTCTGGCGGACGCGGGGGCCGGGGTGTTCCCGCCGTCGGACGGTTCGGTGACGGTGGTGCCGCAGCCGTCGCCGCGCGAGGCGGGGGTGCTGTCCTTCTCCGCGCACGCGGTGGTGTTCACCGACGAGGACCCGGACTGGGTGCGGGCGACGCTGGCGGCCACGCCGAGCGACCCGCTGGCCGCGCCGCTGTGCCCGCCGTTCCTGACCGCGTTCGCCCGCCGCACCGGCCGGGAGAACGGCAACATCGACCTCCTGACGGTGGCCGACCGCCTGCCCGGCGGGCCGCCGGTGCCGCTCGCCCCGGTCGCGGACCTGGATCACCCCCGGGT
>NZ_JZWY01000208.1:0-8136 GCF_000966955.1 Streptomyces sp. NRRL S-495 | reverse complement strand
CCCCCGGGTGGTGCACGCGCTGCGCTACCGCGAGGACGTGCGGGTCTTCGAGACCGAGGACGGGAGCGGGGTCCTGGTGCTGGGGCGCGGCGTCGCCGGGCGCTGGGAGTGTGCGATCGAGGTCGGTCCGGCGGCCCGCGGCCGGGGCCTGGGGCGGGCCCTGGCGCTGGCGGCCCGGCACCTCGTCCCGGACGGCGACCTGGTCTGGTCCCAGCAGGCGCCGGGCAACGCGACGAGCGTGCGGGCCTTCCAGGCCGCCGGCTACCGGCCGGTGGGCGCGGAGACGCTGCTGGTGGTGGGGCGGCCGTGACGGCCGACCCCGGCGCCGGGACGTCTCTCGCGACCGTTCCCGAGGAGGTGCGGGCCCGGCTGGTGACCCGCTTCGGGCCGGGTGCCCGGGAGTGGTGCGCGCGGCTGCCGCGGCTGGTGGACGGGCTGGCCGGGCGCTGGGGGCTGGCGGTGCGGGCGGCCGGCGGGGGCGGCACGTCGCGGGTCTTCCGCTGCGAGCGGCTCACCGACGGTGCGGCGGTGTGGCTCAAGCTGACGCCGGACGCCGAGGTGGCCCGGCAGGAGGCGGTGGCGCTGACCGCGTGGCGGGAGGTGCCGTCGGTGGTGGGGCTGCTGGCGGAGGACGCCGGGGCCGGGGCGCTGCTGCTGGCGGACGTGCGGCCGGGGACGACGCTGCGCGAGCGCGGTTGGCGGCCGGCGGAGGTGGCCGGGATGCTGGCCGCGATGCGCTCGGTGCCCGCGCCGCCCCGTACCGCCCTGCCGTCCCTGGCGGAGCGGCTGGACTTCCTGTTCGACCTCACCGAGCGGCGGGCCCCCGGAGTGTCGACGGCGGACGCCCGGGCCCTGGTCCGCGAGCTGACCGGTGACGGCGGTCCGGTCGGACTGGTCCACGGCGACCTGCATCCGTCGAACGTGCTGCTCGGCCCGGCCGGGCCGGTGGCGATCGACCCGCGCGCCTGCCTGGGCGACCCGGACTTCGACCTGGTCGACTGGGCCCTCGACGGTGTGGCCGGTCCGGGGGCGCTGTCCGCCCGGATCGCCGAACTGACCGCCCTGGTCGCGGGCGCGGACGCCGACCGCGTCCTCGCCTGGTGCCGGGCGGCGGCCGTCCTGATCGCCGCCCCGCGCGTCGCCGCGGGCCGCGGGAGCGCCGGCCACGGGAGCACCGGCCACGAGGACGCCGGCACGGTGTTCCTGCGGGAGCTGGCGGGGCTGTAGCGGGGCTGTGGCGGCGCTGCAATCGCGCTGCCGTCAGCGGGCGGACGGGCCTCGGCGGGGGGACGGGCCGGGACGCCCGGCGATCCCTCGTCCTCCGCCCGACGGGGGCGACGGACGGTGGTTCTCCGCGTCCTTCAGCTCCCGCCGGAGGTCGGCCAGGATCGTGGAACCCGGCTGGAAGTCGTACGACTCCAGGCCGGGAAGGTCGAGGTCCCTGCGGAGGGCCGCGACCGCGAGGTCACGCCACCCGTAGAGCTCCTCGGGGCGCCGGCCGCCGTCCCGGGCCCAGTGCCGGCAGCAGTGCCGCAGGCCGAGGACGGCGCCCCGGGCGGTGGCGGTCGCGCACATGCCGCCCGGCCCGTAGAACCAGCCGTTGAGCGCCGCCGCCACCCGCCCCGCCGCCTCGGGGGTGAGCGGGGAACCCGAGGCGTGCGACAGTTCACCCAGGATGCGGAAGGCCTCCGGGTAGGACTCCAGCCGGGCCTTGTGGAGATCCAGCGCCCAGCCGGACTTGAGGTCGGTCAGCCACCGGGCCCGTTCCCGCCGCTGCTGCGCGAGGGTCAGGGCCGCCCCGACGGAGGCGACCACCAGGGCGACGAGCCCGGACAGCAGGGCCGTGACAATCTGCTCGCTCATGGCCCCCGCCCCGGTCACCGGTCGTCCGAAGAGCCCATGATGGCAGCCCGACGGACCGTCAGCAGCCTTTTGCCGAAAGCCACTTGCCGGGGCCGAGGGGCTCCGGGCACAAACGTCACCCGGTGGCGCGGGCACCCTCCGGCGCGGTGGCGGCGATGACGCGGACGGCCTCGGCGATCTGCTCGTCCGTCAGGTCGCCGCGCGCGGTCAGCCGCAGCCGGGAGATGCCGTCCGGGACGGACGGGGGGCGGAAGCAGCCGACGGCGAGACCGGCCCGGCGGCAGTCGGCGGCCCAGCCGACGGCGGCCTCGGGGCCCGGGGCGCGGACGGACACCACGGCCGCGTCGGGGGTGGAGGCGTGCAGGCCGGCGGCGGTGAGGCGGGCGGCCAGGGTACGGGCCACCTCCCGGGCGCGCTCGGCGCGGTGGGGTTCGGCGCGCAGCAGCCGCAGTGCGCCGAGGGCGGCGCCGGCGGCGGCGGGGGCGAGGCCGGTGTCGAAGATGAAGGTGCGGGCGGTCTCGGTGAGGTGGCGGATCACCCGACGGGGGCCGAGCACGGCGCCGCCCTGGGAGCCGAGCGACTTCGACAGGGTGACGGTGGTGACCAGGTCGGGTGCGCCGGCGAGACCGGCGGCGGCCGGGGCACCGCTGCCGCCGGGGCCGAGGACGCCCAGGCCGTGCGCGTCGTCGACGAGCAGCGCGGCGCCGAACCTCCGGGTGGTCGCGGCGAGTTCGGCGAGCGGGGCGGCGTTGCCGTCGACCGAGAAGACCGAGTCGGTGACCACCAGCGCCCGGGGCCGCTCGCGCCCGGCGAGGATCCCGGCGACGGCGCCCGGGTCGCTGTGCGGGGCCCGGTGGACGTCCGCCCGGGCGAGCCGGCAGCCGTCGATCAGCGAGGCGTGGTTGTAGGCGTCGGACACGATGAGGGTGTCCGGGTCGGTGAGCGCGGTGAGCGCGGCCAGGTTGGCGGTGTAGCCGGAGGAGAAGACGAGGGCGGCCTCGGCCCCGCAGAAGTCGGCGAGCTCCTGCTCCAGCTCGGTGTGCAGCGCGGTGGTCCCGGTCACCAGCCGGGAACCGGTGGCCCCGGCGCCCCAGCGCAGCGCGGCATCGGCGGCGGCCCCGGTGACGGCGGGGTGGCGGGTCAGCCCGAGGTAGTCGTTCCCCGCGAGGTCGAGTACCGGGTCGTCGGCGGGCCGGCTGCGCAGCGTCCGGGTGAGTCCGGCCCGGGCCCGCTGCTCCGCGGTCTCGTCGAGCCAGTCGAAGACGGCGCCGGGAGCGAGGGTGCGCGGTTCGGGCGCGGTGCGATTGACCATGCCCGGCACTCTGGCACGCCCCACGCGACCCGGGCAATGTGCGCCGTGGCACACGTCCGGCGGGGGTCGGGCGCGGCCCGCGCGGTCGGCCGGCCCGCCCGGTGGTGCCCCCGGGCTTTGCCGGGGGTGGCGGCGAGCAGGCAAGATGGGGCGGTGACCCTCCTTGATCTGATGCCGAAGCCCGCCACGCCCGACGCGCTGTACGAGACGTTCGCCGCCTGGGCGGAGGAGCGCGGGATCTCGCTGTACCCGGCTCAGGAGGAGGCGCTGATCGAGCTGGTGTCGGGGAACAACGTCATCCTGGCGACGCCGACGGGCTCGGGGAAGAGCCTGGTGGCGGCGGGTGCGCACTTCGCGGCGCTCGCGGAGGGGAAGCGGACGTTCTACACGGCGCCGATCAAGGCGCTGGTGTCGGAGAAGTTCTTCGACCTGGTGAAGATGTTCGGGACCGAGCAGGTCGGCATGATGACGGGTGACGCCTCGGTGAACCCGACGGCGCCGATCATCTGCTGCACGGCGGAGGTGCTGGCGCAGATCGCGCTGCGCGACGGCACCCGGGCCGATGTCGGCCAGGTGGTCATGGACGAGTTCCACTTCTACGCGGAGCCGGACCGCGGCTGGGCCTGGCAGATCCCGCTGCTGGAGCTGCCGCAGGCGCAGTTCCTGCTGATGTCGGCGACGCTGGGCGATGTGCGGCGGTTCGAGGAGGACCTCACCCGGCGCACCGGCCGGCCGACGACGGTGGTGCGCAACACGACGCGTCCGGTGCCGCTGTTCTACGAGTACCGCCGCACCACCATGCACGACACGCTGGAGGAGCTGCTGCAGACCGGCCAGGCGCCGGTGTATGTCGTGCACTTCACCCAGAAGGAGGCGGTGGACCGCGCGCAGTCGCTGATGAGCATCAACATGTGCTCGAAGGCGGAGAAGGACGCCATCGCCGAGCTGATCGGGAATTTCCGGTTCACCACCAAGTTCGGCCGCAATCTGTCGCGTTTCGTCCGGCACGGGATCGGTGTGCACCACGCGGGCATGCTCCCGAAGTACCGGCGGCTGGTCGAGCGGCTCGCCCAGGCGGGTCTGCTGAAGGTGATCTGCGGGACGGACACGCTCGGCGTGGGCGTCAATGTGCCGATCCGCACGGTGCTGTTCACGGCGCTGTCGAAGTACGACGGGCAGCGGGTGCGGATCCTGCGCGCCCGGGAATTCCACCAGATCGCCGGACGGGCCGGACGGGCCGGGTTCGACACGGTGGGCCAGGTGGTGGCGCAGGCGCCCGAGCACGTCATCGAGAACGACAAGGCCGTCGCCAAGGCGGGCGACGACCCCAAGAAGAAGCGGAAGATCGTCCGCAAGAAGGCGCCGGAGGGCTTCGTCGGCTGGTCCGAGGAGACCTTCCAGAAGCTGATCGGCGCCGACCCGGAGCCGCTGGTCTCCCGGTTCAAGGTCACCCACGCCATGCTGCTGTCGGTGATCGCGCGGCCGGGCAACGCCTTCGAGGCGATGCGCAAGCTGCTCACCGACAACCACGAGGACCGGGCCGCGCAGCGCCGGCACATCCGCACCGCGATCGCCATCTACCGCTCGCTGCTGGAGGGCGGCGTGGTGGAGCGGCTGCCGGAGCCGGACGCCGAGGGCCGGATCGTGCGCCTCACCCTGGACCTCCAGGAGAACTTCGCGCTCAACCAGCCGCTGTCCACCTTCGCCCTGGCCGCCTTCGAGCTGCTCGACCCGACCTCGCCGTCCTTCGCGATGGACGTGGTGTCGGTGGTCGAGGCGACCCTCGACGACCCGCGGCAGATCCTCGCCTCGCAGCAGAACAAGGCGCGCGGCGAGGCCGTCGGCGAGATGAAGCGCGACGGCATCGAGTACGAGGAGCGGATGGAGCGGCTCCAGGAGATCACCTACCCGAAGCCGCTGGAGGAGCTGCTCACCCACGCCTACGAGGTGTACCAGCGGGCGCACCCGTGGATCGGCGACCACCAGCTCCAGCCGAAGTCGGTGGTGCGGGACCTCTACGAGCGGGCGATGACCTTCTCGGACTACGTCGGCTTCTACGAGCTGGCCCGCACCGAGGGCATCGTGCTCCGCTACCTGGCCGGTGCGTTCAAGGCGCTGGAGCAGACCGTCCCGGAGGACGTGAAGACCGACGACCTCAAGGACATCATCGCCTGGCTGGGCGAGCTGGTCCGCCAGGTCGACTCCAGCCTGCTGGACGAGTGGGAGCAGCTGGCCAACCCGACCGGGCCGCAGACGGCCGAGGTGGTGCTGGACGACAAGCCGGCGCCGGTGACGGCGAACGCGCGGGCCTTCCGGGTGCTGGTGCGCAACGAGATGTTCCGCCGGGTCGAGCTGTGCGCGCTGGAGCACTACGACGAGCTGGGCGCGCTGGACGGCGAGTACGGCTGGGACGCGGACCGCTGGGCGGACGCCATGGACGGGTACTGGGACGAGTACGACGACCTGAGCACCGGTCCGAACGCGCGCGGCCCGAAGATGCTGATCATCGAGCAGGAGGACTCGGCCTGGCGGGTGCGGCAGATCTTCGACGACCCGGAGGGCGACCACGACTGGGGCATCAGCGCCGAGGTCGACCTCTTCGGCTCGGACGAGGAGGGCCGCGCGGTGCTGCGGGTCACCGCCGTGGACCGGCTGGGCGGCTGACCGGCAGCCGGCACCGGCACCGGCTGACGGTCAGTCAGCAGCGGTGACCGGACGGGGAATCGGGGGGAGGGGCGGGCCGCGGCCCGCCCCTCCCCCGTTCGGTCCGTGCTCCTACATCCAGACGAACGGCGCGCCCGCGCTGTGCGAGACGGCCCGGGTGGCCTCGTCGAGCAGCTGGTCGAGACCGGCGGTGCTCGCCGAGGGCACCGGCAGCGGACTCGCCGGGGGGACGGGCGCGCCGACGGTGGGCGAGGCGGTTCCGGTACCGGGTACGGAGGGGGCGGCCGCGGGGGCCGCGGGGGCGGCGGCCCCGCCGCCGGGGTACATCTCGGCGGGCCGCGAACTGGCCACCGTCACGTAGTGGCCGACGAGTTCGACCCGCGGCTCGATGGCGGGCCGGGCCAGGCCGGCCGGCAGCGCGGGCGCGGCGGAGGCGTCCGGGAGGATGAAGGCGACCGTCCCGGACTTGGCGCGCAGCGCCTCGGCGGCGCGGGCCGCGGTCGGGGCGTCGGTGAAGCGCAGCAGGGTGACGCTGCTCAGCACCGGCTTGTCCTGGGCGGAGAAGCTGACCGCGAGGTAGCCCTTGCAGCCGGCCTCGCGCAGCAGGTCCAGGGTGCGGTCCTGGAGTACCTCGGTGCAGTTGTCGCCGCGCCGCACGCCGGAGCGCTTGCCCTTGTAGGAGCCGGACTCCACGATCCGCTGGGCGGGGAAGTAGGCCTCGACGTCGAGGGCCTCGGGGTCGACGAGCGTGCGCTGCGGCGGGTCGCCGACGATCGGCGGGGTCTTGGACGCCTCCTTGCTGGAGGGGCCCAGCCCGGGTATGTAGTCGCCGGGCGTGGGGCGGGTGACGATCCATCCGCCGGCCGCGACCACGCCGACGACGGTGATCCAGCCGACGACCCGTCGGGCGGTCACGCGTCTGGGCCGGTACGCCCCGTCCGGCCGTTCGGACACGTCGTACGCCGGCCGCTCCGCCGGTGATTCTGCCGATGACGGGGCGCGCTCCCCCTGCGTGGTCATGCGGCCGATTGTATGCAGGTCACGAGTGGTGGAGATCACGGGGGCGGAGCGGCGGCCGGGGTGCCGGGAAGCGCTGCGGGAGGGCCGTCGGGAAGGGCTGCGGAAGGGCCTGCGAGAGGGCCGGTGGAAGGGCCCGCGGGAGGCCCGCCGGGGGCCCTCTCCGGCGACGTGACCGGCGCCACTACCGTGAGCTTCGACACTGTGACAACTCGCACATCCTCCCTGGGATCTTCTGGTGGGTTTCCTCTGGCGTCCGTCGCGGCCCAGCAGGCAGGATCAGGCCCATGGATCTGCTCGATACCCTCACCGCCAAGGGCCTGCGTGGGGAGACCCCCACCCGCGAGGAGGCGCTCGCCGTCCTCGCCACCACCGACGACGAGCTGCTCGACGTGGTCGCGGCCGCCGGGCGGGTGCGCCGGCGGTGGTTCGGCCGCCGGGTCAAGCTCAACTACCTGGTGAACCTGAAGAGCGGGCTGTGCCCGGAGGACTGCTCCTACTGTTCGCAGCGGCTGGGCTCCAAGGCCGAGATCCTGAAGTACACCTGGCTCAAGCCGGGCCAGGCCGCCGAGGCGGCGAAGGCCGGCGTGTCGGGCGGCGCCAAGCGGGTCTGCCTGGTGGCGAGCGGCCGCGGCCCGACGGACCGTGACATCGACCGGGTGACCGACACCGTCGCGGCCATCAAGGAGGCCGACCCGGCGGTGGAGATCTGCGCCTGCCTCGGCCTGCTCTCCGACAACCAGGCGGAGCGGCTGAAGGCGGCCGGTGTCGACGCCTACAACCACAACCTGAACACCTCCGAGGGCACCTACGGCGACATCGCCACCACCCACACCTACGCGGACCGGGTGGACACCGTGCAGAAGGCGCACGGCGCCGGCCTGTCGGCCTGCTCGGGCCTGATCGCGGGCATGGGCGAGAGCGACGAGGACCTGGTGGACGTGGTCTTCGCGCTGCGCGAGCTGGGCTCCGACTCGGTGCCGGTGAACTTCCTGATCCCGTTCGAGGGCACGCCGCTGGCGAAGGAGTGGAACCTCTCGCCGCAGCGCTGCCTGCGGATCCTCGCCATGGTGCGGTTCGTGAACCCGGACACCGAGGTGCGGATCGCCGGCGGCCGCGAGGTGCACCTGCGCAGCATGCAGCCGCTGGGCCTGCACCTCGCCAACTCCATCTTCCTGGGCGACTACCTGACCAGCGAGGGCCAGGCCGGGCAGACCGACCTCGACATGATCGCGGACGCCGGCTTCGAGGTCGAGGGCATGGGCGAGAGCACCCTGCCC
>NZ_JZWY01000207.1:0-18754 GCF_000966955.1 Streptomyces sp. NRRL S-495 | reverse complement strand
CCCTGCCCCGGCACCGGGCGGACATCGCGGCGGCGGCCGGCGGTTGCGGCACCGGTGCCGCGGGCGGCGCGGGCGGGGGCTGCGGCACGGCCGCGGTGGCCGGCGAGGGCGCGGACGCCGCTGTCGGCGGCTGCGGGACGGGCGGCGGCTGCGGCCCCTGCGGCGGCCACGGGCACGCGGTGCCGACGGCGACCGCCGGCGAGACCGCCGAGCCGACCACCGAGCAGGCCGCCGGCACGGCCGCCGACGAGGTGCGCACCGACCTGGTGCGGGTCCGGCGCCGCGGCGCCGGCACCGAGCTGGCGCCCAACGCCTGACCCCCTGTCCTGGTCCGGACCGGCCCACACCGGACCGGACCGCACTGGACCGGACCGCACCGGACCCGACCGCATCCCTCGGAAAGTCCTCTCCCCATGACCCAGTTGTCCACCGACACCCTGATCGCGCTCGACCGGGCGCACGTCTGGCACCCGTACGGGCCGATGCCCGGCACCGCCACCCCGTACGTGGTGGAGTCCGCCTCCGGCGTCCGGCTGCGGCTGGCCGCGCCGGTCGCGGGCGGGCGGCGCGAGCTGGTGGACGGCATGTCGTCCTGGTGGGCGGCGATCCACGGGTACGGGCACCCGGTGCTGGACGAGGCGGTACGCGGGCAGCTGGGGCGGATGAGCCACGTCATGTTCGGCGGGCTCACCCACGAGCCCGCCGTCCGGCTGGCGGCCACCCTGGTGGAGATCACCCCGGAGCCGCTGCGGCACGTGTTCCTCGCCGACTCGGGCTCGGTGGCCGTCGAGGTCGCGATGAAGATGTGCCTGCAGTACTGGCAGTCCGTGGGCCGGCCCGAGAAGCGGCGGCTGCTCACCTGGCGCGGCGGCTACCACGGGGACACCTTCCACCCGATGTCGGTGTGCGACCCGGAGGGCGGCATGCACCAGCTGTGGGGCGGGGTGCTGCCCCACCAGCTGTTCGCCGCCGAGCCGCCGGCCGGCTTCGACGCCCCGCTCGACGACTCCTACGCCCGGGCCTTCGAGGAGCTGGTGGAGCGCCACGCGGGCGAGCTGGCGGCGGTGATCGTGGAACCGGTGGTGCAGGGCGCCGGCGGGATGCGCTTCCACTCCCCCGCCTACCTCCGGATGCTGCGCGAACTGTGCGACCGGCACGGGGTGTTGCTGGTCTTCGACGAGATCGCCACCGGCTTCGGCCGCAGCGGCGAGCTGTTCGCCGCCGACCACGCGGGCGTCGCCCCGGACGTGATGTGCCTCGGCAAGTCGCTCACCGGCGGCTACCTCACCATGGCGGCCACCCTGTGCACGGCGGAGATCGCGGACGGCATCAGCCGCGGCACGGTGCCGGTGCTGGCCCACGGGCCGACGTTCATGGGCAACCCGCTGGCGGCGGCGGTCGCCAACGCCTCGATCGACCTGCTGCTCGGGCAGGACTGGGCGACCGAGGTCAAGCGGATCAGTACCGGGCTGAGCACGGGCCTGGCGGACGCCGCCGCGCTGCCGGGCGTCAAGGACGTCCGGGTGCTCGGCGCGATCGGCGTCGTGCAGCTGGACCACCCGGTGGACATGGCGGCGGCGACCGAGGCCGCCGCCCGGGAGGGCGTCTGGCTGCGCCCGTTCCGGGACCTCGTCTACACCATGCCGCCGTACATCACCGGTGACGAGGACGTGGCGCGGATCGCCCGGGCCGTCACGGCGGCGGCCGCCGCCGGGTGAGCACAGTGGCCGACACCACGACGGACCGGAACGGGATCGGGAACGAGAACGGGAACATGGACACGGACGGGGACATGAGCGGGGACGCGGGCAGGGACACCGACGGCACCACGGGCGGACGCGTCGTCTTCGTGACCGGGACCGGCACCGAGGTCGGCAAGACCGTCACCACGGCGGCCGTCACGGCGAGCGCCCTGCGGGCCGGTCTGCGGGTCGCGGTGCTCAAGCCCGGCCAGACCGGGGTCGCCCCCGGCGAGCCGGGCGACGCCGAGGAGGTCCGCCGGCTGGCCGGGCCCGCGGCGCCCACCCCGGACGCCCTCACGCTGCGCGAACTCGCCCGCTACCCCGAGCCCTTGGCGCCCGACACGGCGGCCCGCCGGTCCGGCCTGCCGTGCCTGCCGGCCGAGGACGTGGCGAAGGAGGTCGCGGCCCTGGCCGAGCGGCACGACCTGGTGCTGGTCGAGGGCGCCGGCGGGCTGCTGGTCCGCTACGACGAGCAGGGCCGCACGCTCGCCGACCAGGCGCGCGCGGTGCGTGGACTCGGCCTGCCCGCCGAGGTGCTGCTGGTGGCGACGGCCGGTCTCGGCACGCTGAACACCACCGCGCTCACGGCCGAGGCGCTGGCCGCGCGCGGTCTGCCGCTGCTCGGCGTGGTGGTCGGCGCCTGGCCGGACTCCCCCGGGCTCGCCGACCGCTGCAACCTCACCGACCTGCCGCGGGCGGCCGCCGGTGCGCCGCTGCTCGGCGCACTGCCCGAACACGCGGGCCGGGCGGCGGACTTCACCGCGCTCGCGGTCGCCGCGCTCGCGCCGGCGCTGCACGGCGACTGGGACGCCGCCGCCTTCACCGCCGAGCACGGGGCCGGCTGATCCGAGGGCCCGGGGGCGGCCGGGCTCCGCACCGCCACGCCCTCTGCGCCCCCGGTGGCGGAACCGCACCGTTTTCGCTCGATCGGGTGAGATCCCGGCCCGACCCCGCCCCCGGTCCCCGGACGCTCAATACGGTTCTCCGCATGACGGATGGCCTGATGGTGGACGAGGCCCTGCGGGCCCTGGCCGCGCTCGAAGCGGCTTGGAAGGACGACGACGAGGCCCTGGCCGCGCTGGCCGCCGGGGGGCCGGCCGAGCAGCCGCTCGCCGCGCTGGTCGCGCGCTACGGCGAGCACGCCGTCGACACGCTGATGGCGCTGGCCTTCGGCCTGCGGTCGAGCATGACCGACGAGGAACTCGCCGAACTCACCGACGCGGTGAGTTCCAACATCGGTGCCCGGATGAGCGCCCTGCTCACCCGGACCCTGCGCGCCTGGGGCGAGACGGCCGGGGACGACCTCGGCGTGGTCAAGGTGATCGCGCACGCGGTGATCGACGCCATGCGGGCCGTCACCGAGGAGCCGAGCAAGACCGATGTGCTGCCCCTGCTCGCCACCTTCCGCACCTACGCGCTGAGCGACAGTTCCTGACGGTTCGTCAGTCCGAAGGGTTCCCGGGCCGCCGGAGGCGGGCGCGCGGACCGGGTCCGATCCGGCCATCCGACGGCCTTGAAGTGCCCTTGACACCCTCAAAGGTCTATACCATGCTGCCATCCGGCGCCCGGACGGCGGAGTCTTCTCCGCTTCCGCGGCGCCATTTCGGCGCAGGTGAGAGCGACGAACGGGGGCCATATTGTGCTGGTGCATATCCTGGGACCACTCCAGGTCGACGTCGACGGAAGGCCGGTACCACTCGGGGGACGACGCAGCCAACTCGTGCTGGCGACCCTCGCCCTGACACCCAACTGGGTTGTCCCGCTGGACCGGCTGGTGGACAACCTGTGGGGCGCGGCGCCACCGGCCAGCGCCCGGACGCAGATCCGGATCTGCGTCTCCCAGCTGCGCCGCGCGTTCGCCGACGCGGGCGCGCCACCGGTGATCGAGACCCATCCGAACGGCTACCGGCTCCGGCTCGGGCCGGGCGAGCTGGACGCCACGCTGTTCAACGAGGAGGTCGCCCGCGCCCGGCTGCGGGCCGCCACCGGCCACCTCCCCGAGGCGGCCGCCGACCTGCGGCAGGCCCTCGCCCGGTGGACCGGGCCGGCCATGGCGGGCCTGGACTGCCCGGCGCTGGAGTCCTGGGCCCGTCGGCTGGAGGAGAACCGGCTGCGCGCGGTCGAGGAGCGGGTGCGCCTGGAGCTGGCCCTCGGCCGGCCCGGGGACCTGGTCGGCGAGCTGCTCGAACTGGTCTCCGCGCACCCGTTCCGCGAGCACCTGCACGCCCTGCTGATGCAGGCCCTGCACCGCTCCGGACGGACGGTGGAGGCGCTCGGCGTCTACCGCACCCTGCGCGCCCAGCTCGTCGAGGAGCTGGGGCTGGAGCCGGGACCGGAGCTGCGGACGCTGGAGCAGGACATCCTCAACGGCGCCTGCCCGGCGTCCTGAGCCCCCTGGGCCGCCCGAGCCACCCGCTCGGGTCGGGCTCAGCCGGTGTGGCGCCACCAGAACGACCCCGGCTCGTAGTGCTCGGTGACCCCGAGCCGGCGCCAGAGCGGCTCGGCGATCCGCCGCAGCTCCGGGTCGGCGTACACGAAGGCGTCCGGCAGCTCGACGTCGAACCGTCCCGGCGCGGCCGTCAGCAGTGCGGCCAGCAGGTACTGCTCGGAGTAGTGCCGCCAGCGCCAGGAGGTCGGGTAGTCCGCCGGGAGCATGATGTCGTGCACGTGGACGATCACCCCGGGCTTGAGCACCGGCAGCACCTCGAAGAAGAACACCGCGACGTCCGAGCCCATGTGGAGCCGGTGCGACCCGTCGAAGAAGACGATGTCGCCCGGCTCCAGCTCGCGGAACACCGCGAGGTCGGCGTGCTGGAGCGGGGTGCGGACCACCTCGTCGCAGAGCCGGTCGACGGTGGCGCGCGGGGCCGGGTCGATCGAGGTGATCCGGGTGCTCAGCCCGAGGTCCTCGACCGCCCGGCGGGCGAACTTGGTGGAGTTGCCGGAGCCGATCTCCAGGTAGCGGGCGGGCCGCAGCTCGGCCAGGAACCCGTACAGCGACAGCGCGTCCAGCGGCGGCAGCCAGCCGTTGTTCCAGTAGGGGGTGGAGCCGGCCGCGGTGCCCCGCAGCGGGATGCCGCTCAGCGAATCGCCCAACTCCAGGAATCCGGCGAGGCGTTCCGCGTAGCGCTCGCGGTTCTTCTCCAACAGGTCCCGCACCTCGGTGAGTTCGGCGCGCGGCTCGGGGGTGACCACATGGTCCCAGAACAGCGGCTTGCGCAGCCCGAACGCCCACAGGGTGAGGCCGTGCAGCACCGGCCGCTCGCCGAGCCAGTCCACCGGCCGCCGCAGCGCGGGCAGGCGCTCCAGCAGTTCGACACCGGAGGCGGTGCGGACGGCGGTCCGCAGATCCTTGAGCACCATGTCGTGTCCTTTCGGGGGGTTCAGAGCGAGAGCCAGAGGTCCTGCAGCCGGTGTTCGGAGATGCCTTCGGCGGACCGGAAGTCGTAGCGGTGGACCTTCACCGGGCCCCGGGTGAAGCTCCAGTCCAGCCGCCAGAGCGGGTAGGGGCGGTTGACCGCGCTGTCCCAGTCGAATCCGGCCGGTGCCGAGAACTTCCAACTCAGCGGCAGGAAGTCATTGTTGGCGCGAATCGCGTCGTCCGCGAGCGAGCGGATCCCGTCCAGGTCGCGCATCGCGGGGCTGGCGTTGAAGTCGCCGGCGATCAGGGTGCGGTTGGGGTTCCCCTTGAGCTCGGTCTCCAGGCCCCGGATCTCCTCCTGGCGCCAGGCGAACTTGCGCTTGAAGTAGGAGTCGAAGTCGAAGCCCGAGAACGGGTCGAGGTCGGGCGCCAGCGGCACGGTGACATGCACGTTGTAGACGCTGAGCACGGTGGTCCCGACCTGGAGGTCGGTGCGCATCACCTTGTCGCGGGCGAAGATCCGACTGAAGGAGGCGTCGGCCCCGAGGGCGGCACCGGTGCCGACGGAGCGCTGCTCGACGATCGGGTAGCGGGAGACGGTGAGCAGTTCGCCGGTGCGGGCGATGTGGTAGCCGGGGAACTCGGCGGCGAGCCGGGCGTCGTCGTCGAGCCGCCGGTAGCCGTCCTCGCCGAGGCCGGGCTGCCAGACCACGTGCTCCTGGAACAGGTACACATCGGCATTCTGACGGTGGATCAGGCTGTAGAGCCGGTCGACTCCGGTGGACGCGGCCCAGTACTGGGTGTTGAAGGAGACCACGTGCAGGGCTCCGGTCGGCACCGTCCGTTCGCCGTGCCACAGGGCGGGCCAGTTGAGGCCGGAGCCGGTAGTGAGGCCGAGCAGCAGCGGCGGCAGGGCGAGCCCGAGCGCCCAGGTGCGGCGGGGCCCGCAGGCGCCCACGGCGGCGAGCAGCAGGAACAGCGGCACGGCGACGAGGAGCACCGGCGGGACGGCGTCGAACAGGATCGCCCAGTGCCAGCGTCCGCTGACCGACCAGCGGAAGAAGGCGTAGAGCAGCCAGGCCCCGGTGAGGCCGACCAGGGCGCGGCCGTACCAGGTGCGCAGCCGGCGGGCGGTCCGGCGGGCCCGGGTGGGTTCCGGGGCCGGTTCGCCGTCCGGCCCGCCGGCGGGCGCCCCGTCCTGCCGGTACATCCGGCGGAACTCCCGGCTGACCGCGAACCGGCCGACCCCGGCGGCGAGTCCGGCGGTGACGACGGCGTTCAGCAGGAGGTGGCAGAGGGTGAAGAAGACCAGGAAGCGGTAGCCGCGCTCCTGGCGGACGAAGCGGTACTGCCCGAGGTCGGTGAGGACGAAGGCGGCGAGCAGCAGGGCGGTGGCGAGCGCGGCCGCCGGCTGCCAGGCGATCAGGGGCAGGCTCAGCAGGGTGAGCGCGGCGAGCACCGAGGCGAGGGCCCGGCCGGGGGTCTCCATGCCCTGCATCGCGCGTCCGCGGTCGAGGTAGAACGGCACCCGCAGCCGGCTGCGCACGAAGGCCTTGCGCAGCAACGGGCGGATCCGGTTCTCGTCGGAGAGCCGGCCGCGGACGCGCGAGGTGAGCAGCATGGGGTGGCGGGCGGCGAGCCGTTCGGCGTGGTCGATCTCCTCGGTCTGGCGCAGTGCCGGGTTGAAGGGTCCGGCTTCCAGGAAGGCGGTGCGGCGGACGGCGCCGAGGGCGTAGAAGCCGCCGCTGACCAGTCCTTCGGCGCTCTTGCGCCAGTAGTGGTACTGGAGGATGCGGTACTGGCCGACGGGGCCCTCGGGGAACAGGGGTTCCTTGTCGGGGACTCCGAACACGGCACCGTACTCGGGGTGTTCGGCGAAGACCGCGACGGCTTCGGCGACGGCGTCGGGGTGCATCGCGAGGTCGGCGTCGAGGAAGAAGACGATGTCGCCGGTGGCGTGTTCGACGCCGAGGTTGCGGGTGGCGCCGGGGCCGCCGTTGCGTTCGGCGCGGATCAGGGTGACGGGGTGGGCGGCGGCGAGCGCGGCGGAGTCGTCGGTGCTGGCGTCGTCGACGACGATCACCTCGTGCACGGGGTGGCTCTGGGCGAGGACGGAGCCGAGGCAGAGGTCGACGGTGCGGCTGTCGTTGTACATCGGCACGACCACCGAGACGAGCGGTGTGGTGGGCATGGCTCCTCGTTCGGAAAGTCCGGGGGTCAACGATGGTGTATGTCAGGTGAGTTGGAAGGTGAGCAGGAGGGCGGCCCAGAGCGCGGCGGTGGCCAGCATGGCCCGGTCGCGCAGCAGGGTGTGCACGGGGTTCCCGCCCTCGGCGTGCACGACGACGATCTGCAGGTAGCGGAACAGGGCGAACAGGGCCAGTGGGGCGGTGAGCAGGGCGCCGGTCTCGTAGCCGGACTCGGTGCGCAGGTAGAGCAGGTAGCCGACGACGGTGAGTCCGGAGCAGAGCACCAGCACCAGGTCGAGGAAGTGCGCGGAGTAGCCGACCAGTGCGGGGCGGTGGCCGCTGCCGGCGACGCCGAGTTCGTGGCGCCGTTTGCCGACGATGAGGACCAGGCAGAGGGTGAGCACGGTGAGGACCAGCCAGGCGGAGAGCGGGCGGCCGCTGGCCCCGTAGCCGCCGAGCAGGCGGAGCACGAAGCCGGTGGCGACGACGAAGACGTCCAGCAGCGGGAGGTGTTTGAGCCGCCAGCTGTAGGCGGCGTTGACGCCGAGGTAGAGCAGGACGGGTGCGGCGACGCCCGGTCCGGCGACGGCCAGGACGGGGACGAGCAGGGCGGCGAGGAGCAGGGCGAGGCCGACGGCGGTGCGCGGGGCGACCCGTCCGGAGGCGAGCGGCCGGTGGCGTTTGACGGGGTGGCGGCGGTCGCGTTCGACGTCGGCGAGGTCGTTGACGACGTAGACGAGCGAGGAGGCGAGGACGAAGGCGCCGACGGCGACGGCGATCCGGGCGGTCATGTCCCAGGCGAGGTCGGCGCCGAGCAGGGGCAGCGGGACGACCAGGATGTTCTTGGGCCACTGGCCGGGCCGGAGCAGGGCGAGCGGTGCGGGCAGGCGGGAGGGCCCGGCGGTGCGGCGGGCGGGCTCGGGCGGCCCTGCGGGTCGGCCCGTCTCGTGCTGCGAGCTCTGTTCGCTCAGGGAGGTCATGGCGGAGCGCTCCTCAGAAGAAGATCTTCACGGCGGACAGCAGTCCCTGGCTCCACGGGTCGCGGCTGGTGCGGCCCGCGTCGGGGCCGCCGGTGCGCGGGGCGGCCGGGGTCTCGTGCCGGGCGGTGCGCCACCAGTCGTAGGTGCGCAGGATGGCGTCCCGGTTGGAGAGCCGGGGGGCGAAGCCGAGCCGGTCGCGGGCCTTGTCGATGGAGACGTAGGAGTCGGCGGTGAGCTTGTGAAGCAGGCGTCCGTAGACGGGTGAGAGGCGGGCGCGCTGCAGGGTGTCGAGGACGGCGAGGGCGGGCCGGGCGGGCAGGCCGACGACGCGCTTGCCGTGGCCGGCGGCGTCCAGGACGGCCTGGAAGTCCTCGCGCAGGGTGCCGAATTCGGCGGCGGCGAGGTTGTAGGTGTCATTGGCGAGGTGGTCGGGGGCGTGCAGGACGGTGACCACCGCGTCCACCAGGTCGTCGATGCCGAACATCTGGGTGCGGACGTCGCCCCGGCCGAGCACGGGGAAGTTGCGGCCCTCCTCGGCCCATTCGAAGAGCATCGCGAACAGGCCCATCCGGCCGGGGCCGACGAAGGTCTTGGGCCGCAGGATCGGGACGCACAGGCCGTCGGCGCGGTGGCGTTCGGCGATCTCCTCGGCGGCGGCCTTGGCGCGGCTGTAGGTGTCGACGGGTTCGCGGGGGTGGGTCTCGGGGGTGGGGACCTGGCGGGGCAGGCCGTAGACGGCGGTGGAGGAGATGTGCACCACGCGGGGGGTGCCGGCGGCGCGGGCGGCGGCGAAGACGGCGCGGGTGCCGTCGACGATGATGGAGCGGATCTGCTCGTCCGGGTAGCTGGGGAGCGCGGCGGCGGCGTGGACCAGGATGTCGGCGCCGTGCAGGGCGCGGTCGAGGGCGGTACGGTCGCGGATGTCGCCGACCACCTCGACGCCCGGGCCGGGGCGCAGGTCGATGCCGCGCACGTGGTGGCCGTCGGCGGTGAGGCGTTCGGCGAGGCGCGAGCCGAGCATGCCGGCGGCGCCGGTGACGGCCACGGTGAGGCGGGGGCGGTGCGGGCGTCGGGGCGGGCGTCGGGGCGAGGGCCTGCGTCAGGACGGGCGTCAGGACGGTCGTCGGGGCCGGTCGGGGTCACCACTGCGAGGCCACCTTCTGCTTGACGAAGCGGGTGACCAGTCGGCCGAGCCCCTCGTCGAGGACGGTGCCGAGGGCGTCCACGGTCCGCTCGACGTCGGCCGGTTCGGTGATCAGGGACGGCCCGATGATCAGCGGATTGCGGCCGTTGAGGGTGTAGTAGGCGAAGATGCCGTGGTCCTGGTAGAGGGCGCTGATGACGGCGCAGGTGACCAGCTTGGTCTTGAACCGGGGGTCGCGCGCCATCCCGCCGGGCGCGAGTTTGGCGACCAGGTCGAGGATCCGCGGCCCGCCGTCGATGAACACCCCCCACAGGGCGCCCGCGCCGTCCACCCGGGCGACGGTGTCCGGGTGCTCCTTGGCGAGCCGCCGCAGGCCCGGTTCGAGGACGGCGCCGATCGCCCGGGCCCGGGCCGGGTAGTCGTCCTCGATCGCGATGTTGACGGCCTCCAGGGCGGTGGCGCACTCCTCGCCGAAGCCGTAGTAGGTGGTCGAGGTGGACTGCAGCAGGGCGTCGCCGAGGTTGTCGTAGGCCTTGCGGAAGATCGGTTCGCGGGCGACGAACGCCGAGATGGAGGACTTGCCGCCGCCGAAGGACTTGGAGGTGGTGAGCACGTCCGGCAGCAGGCCCGGGTAGCGCATGAAGTGGAACAGGGTGCCGGTCTTGCCCCAGCCGGTGTAGATCTCGTCGAAGATCAGCACGATCTTCTCCCGGTCGCACAGCTCGCGCAGCCCGCGCAGGAACTCCTCCGAGCAGGCCTCGATGGTGGAGGCGCTGAACGGCTCGATCAGGACCGCGTAGACGTCGCCGGGGTGGGCGGCCACGGCGCGCCGCACGGAGGCGAGGTCGTTGTAGGTGAAGGTGTCGATGCCGGGGATGGTGGGGAACGCGAACTGCGACTGCCCGGTGAGGCCGCCGGAGCCGAGGAGCTTGCCGTGGAAGGCGCGGTCCGCGCGCAGCACCGTCCGGCGCTTGCCGTTGTGGTACTTGAACGCGAGCTTGACGGCGCCCTCGACCGCCTCGGCACCGGAGTTGGGGAGGAAGGACATCGACAGGTCGCCGGGCAGCACCTCGGCGAGGTTGTGGCCCAGCGCGGCGAGGTAGGGCGAGAAGTAGGTCTTGTGGACCTCCATCCGGCGCTCGCGGGCGAAGCGCTCCCGGACGGCGAGGATGCGGGGGTGGTTGTGGCCGTGGTTGAGCACGCCCACACCGCCGGTGACGTCCAGGATCCGCCGGCCGTCGGTGAGGGTGAGGTGGGCGCCCTCGGCGTGCGCGACCAGCTCGCGGCCGAAGCCGAAGGAGGTCATCAGCGAGACCTGGCTCTTGTTCACGTAACGGCGGTACAGGTCGTGCACCTCGCCGACCTCGAACCGTTCGGCGTCGTCAAGGGTGTACACGGGAGTCTCCGATCGGGGTGGGGGCGGGGACGGGGGTGGAACTGGCTGTGCTGTCGGCGGGGGTGCGGGTGCCCGGGGCGCCGAGCCGGGCCCGGGCCAGCGCCAGGACGACGGCGGAGCTGCCGAGTTCGGCGACCACGCAGACGACGCGGCTGGCGACGGCCGCCGTCGCCGCGGTGCCGTCGGGCAGCGCGGTCGCGAGCGCGGCGGCGATGGTCAGCTCGCGCACGCCCCAGCCGTCGGGGACCACCACGGCGAGGCTGCTCACCACCGTGGCGAGCGCGAACGCCCCGATCGCCGGCCCCGCGGAGCTCACGGCCGGCGCGCCGAGGGTGATCGCCAGGAACCACAGGTGCAGCCCGGACACCAGCCAGGAGGCGACCGCCAGCGCGATCGCCCGGCGGACGGCCGCGTCCGGCGGCGGCTCCACGGTGCGGCGGGCCAGCCTGGCGAGCGCCACCACCGGCCGGGTCGCCAGCGCGGGCCTGGCCAGGCAGGCGAGCAGGCCGAGGACGGGCAGGACCAGCCAGAACCACAACCCCGGCAGGACGGCGGGCGCGGCGAACAGGCTGACGCAGGCTCCGGTGAGGACGGTGAGCGCGAGGCTCAGCAGATAGGCGGAGGTCATCGCGGCGGCCGGCACGCCCACCGCGCGGCCGTGGGTGACATGGGTGACCACGCCCCACACCCGGCCGGGCAGGTACTTGGACAGCTGGCCGAGGAAGTAGATCCGGGCCGCGAGCAGTCCCCGGACCGGCCCCGGCGTGCCGGGGGCACTGCCCGGCGGCGCGGGCACCAGCACCCGCCAGGCGTGCACCGCGAGGACCAGGCCGCCGACGTTGGCGGCCAGTGCGGCGAGCAGCAGCGGCACCGCGTCGGCGCGGGCGAGGGCGCGGGCGGCGACCGGGCCCTCGTGCCGCAGCAGCAGGCCGACGCCGACCAGGGCGGCCAGCACGATGGCGGGGGTGAGGAGAGCGCGCAGCCGTTCCGCCATCAGTTCCGCTCCTCCGTCGCGTGCGGTGCCGCCTGCACTGTCGCCCGCCGCCCCGGCAGCAGCATCCGCAGGGCGCCGACGCCCGCGCCGGTCAGCAGCGAGCCGACGACCAGGAAGTGCACGCCCGCCGCGTACGGCGCGAACGCCGCCCCGTGCCGCCGGGCGGCGAACCGCAGCAGTCCCGCGTTGGCGGCGCAGAAGGCGGCCAGCCCGGCGGCCGGCAGCACCGGCCACCGGCCGGCCAGTGGCAGCGCGGCCAGCGTGAACGCGGCCGTCGCGACCGAGGCCGGGCTGTTGGCGGTGAGGTTGCGCCGCCCGCCGCGCCGCGACGAGGCGAGTGCGGGCACCAGCAGCAGCGCGCGCCGGTAGGTCTCGGCGAGCAGCGGGCCGAGCCGTTCGACCTCGTCGTGGTGGGCGACCACCCGGTCCGTGAGCACGATCCGGTAGTGCGGGGCCAGCCGGTCGCTGAGTTCGAGGTCCTCGGAGTCGCGCAGGCTCTCGTCGAAGCCGCCGATCCGCTCGAACACCTCGCGCCGCACCGCCGCCTGGGCGAAGAACGCCGTCTCCACCACACCGGCGCCGCGTACCCGCCACCAGTGCGCGTGCAGGACCCGGTAGCGCTCCACCGGTCCGTCGTCGAAGAGCGGTTCCGGGGCGATCACCCCGTGTACGCAGCCGCATTCCGGATCCTTTTCCAGGATTTCCAGCGCATTCGCCACCGAATCGGGTGTCAGGGCCTCGTCGGAATCCAGGAAGAAGATCACCTCACCGGTCGCGGCCGCGATTCCGGCATTCCGCGCGGCGGAAACACCGCGATTCGGCCACTGCCGGATCAGCTCGCACGGCGGGCCCCCGGCAGGGCCCCTGGCGGAGCCCCCGGCAGGGCCCCCGGCCGGGCCGCCGTCGGCCGCGTCGGCCGTGTATGCCTGGGCGATCCGGGCGGTGGCGTCGGTGGATCCGTCGTCGACCACGATCACCTGGTGCGGCCGGTGGGTCTGGGCGTACACCGAGTCCAGGCAGGCCGAAAGGGTTCGGGCCGCGTTGTGGGCCGGGACGACGACCGTCACGGAAAAGGTCATGGGCCCAGTTCAGGCGGACCGCGTATCGGGCGGATATCGTCCCCGTATCGGGGGTGTCCGGGTGCTGGGCACCGGAATTCGGGTGCGCGGCCCGCCCTGCTACGCTCCGCCGCATGGATCCGGATTCCGTTTCCCCCCGCTCCCGGCATTCCACGGGTGTGCGCCTGCTGGTGGCCGCCACCGCACTGTGGGCGGCGTTCCTGGCGCTGGACCTCCTGGCGAACGGGCGGTGGTGGTTCTGGCTGATACCCGGACTGGCGCCGCCGCTGCTGTTCCTCGCCGTGCCGGTGACGCTGCTCGCGCTGGCGTGGACGCTCCCGGCCGCCGGCTCGGGCCTGCGGCGGTGGCTGGTGCCGACGGCGGTCCTGCTGCTGGTCGCCGCACTGCCCCGGACCGGCCTCAACTGGTCGGCCCTGAAGCCGGGTTCGGCCGCCGCCCCGGCCGGCCCTGGGATCACCGTCTTCTCCTGGAACACCGAGTACTGGGACACCACCGACGACCCGGACGCCTTCTACCGCTTCCTGCACGCCCAGGACGCCGACGTCTACCTGCTCCAGGAGTACCTGGCGTGGGTGCACGGGACGCACACCCCGATCGACGAACTCGACCGGATCCGGCGGGAGTTCCCCGGCTACCAGGTGGTGGCGGCCGGCGAGCTGGTCACCCTGTCCCGCTTCCCGGTGCTCGCCACGCCGACCGTCGGCCCGGCGGTGGCGGCGGACGCGCCCTGGTCGGAGGTCTTCACCCGGCGCAAGGTGCTGCGCACCGACCTCGACGTCCGGGGCCGCGCCGTCTCCTTCTACAACGTGCACATCCCGGTCCAGGTGGACACCCGGGAGTCGGTGTTCGGCCGCGCCTTCTACCGGGTGGTGCGCGGGGCCGACGCGGCCCGCCGCGAGCAGTTCGCGGCCCTGGAGCGCGACACCGCCGCCAACTCCCGTCCCCTGCTGGTCGCCGGGGACTTCAACACCAGCCCCGCGATGGGCGACCTCGACCCGCTCCGCGCCCGGCTGCACGACGCCCGCGCGGCGAGCGGCGACCTCTACCCCGGCAGCTGGGGCGGCGTCCTGGGCGCCGACTGGTGGCGCCTCGACTGGGCGTTCACCAACGACGGGGCGGCGGTGGACCACTACGCCTTCGTCGACGACCGGGGACTGTCCGACCACCGGGGCCAGCAGCTGCGGATCTCGCTGCCGCACCGGGGGCAGGACCGCTGTCGGTGGCACGTGCTTGAATCCTGGTGTGCACGACACCCACGACATCCCTGACCTGCGAGGACTCCTCGCCCGCCTGCCCGACCCGGCTTCGCTGCGCGACCGGTGCCGGGGGCTCGCCATGCTCGAAGCGATCCTCGGCCCCGACTGGGAGGACCGCTACTACTCCTTCGCCTCCACGTGGGGCGCCGGCGAGGAGACGGCGTCGATGCGCAACGGGGAGGGCGACGACTGGTTCATGGTGTTCTCCGACGCCGGCGTGTACGCGCGCGGCCTCGACCGCACCGCGCCGAACGCCGCGCCGCAGCTGCTCCCCGAGGTGCCCGGGCCGTTCCGCGCCCAGGCGGAGGAGCCGGCCTTCGGCGGGGCGGACGGCGTGCCGCTCGCCACCGTCTGCTTCTGGCACGGCGCCGGGGGCGACGACGGGTGGCAGGCGCCCTCGGCCGCGCCGACGGGCGGGGTGGAGCTGTTCGCCCTGCTGGCCGCCGCCGACCCGGCGCGCGCGTACCTGGAGTGGGCCGAGGAGTACTACGAGCCCGAGCACGCCCCCGAGCCGGCGGCGGTCGCGCACGTGCTCGCCCTGCACCCGCTCACGGCGGCGGTCGTGGCGGCCATCGACCCGGACGTCGAACTGGCCGATCTCGCCGAGGACATCGCCGCAATCGGCTACCCGACGACCTGAGCGGGCCGTTCCCGGGGGCCCTCGACCGGGCCCCCGGGGTCGCGGGTTAGCGGGTGCGACTACAGCGCGGCCTCGTCCAGCCGCTTCCGCTGCTCCGCCGTGAGCGTCAGGTCGAGGGCGCCGAGCGCCTCGTCCAGTTGGGCGGTCCGGCTCACGCCGACCAGCGGCAGGATCTTTGCCTCGTGGTCGAGCAGCCAGCTGAGCGCCACCTGGTTGACGGTCGTCCCGGTCTCCTCCGCCACCGCCCGCAGCGCGGCGAGACGCCTCGGCGTGCCCGGGTGGTCGTAGGCGGCGCCGATCTCGACGTCCTCGCGGGTGAGCCCGCCGGAGAGCAGCGGACTGTAGACCCAGAGCCGCAGATCCCCCTCGGAGCTTACGTAGTCCAGGAGTTCGGACGTCACGTGCACATGGGCGGAGGACAGCAGCGGCACGTCGAAGCGCGGCTGGAGGTACGAGTAGCGGTACTGCAGGTGCGAGTAGCGCGGCCCGTCCCCGGCGAGCGCACGGGCCCGCTCCACCCGCCACACGGCGTGGTTGCTGGCGCCGACCGCACCCGCCTTGCCGGCGGTCACCAGCCCGGCGAGGGCCTCCACGGTCTCGGCGAGCGGCACCGAACGGTCCTCGATGTGCGTCCAGTAGACCTCGACGCGGTCCGTGCCGAGGCGCCGCAGACTGCCTTCGATGCCCGCCCGGATCGCCTTCTCCGACAGCCCCTCGGCCGCCTCCAGTCCGGCCCCCGGCACGGTGGGCCGGGCACCGACCTTGGTGCTGATGACGACCTGGTCGCGGACCTTGCGGCTGGCCAGCCAGCGGCCGATGACAGCCTCGCTCTCGTCACCGGTGGCGCCGTCGAGCCAGAACGCGTAGTTGTTCGCGGTGTCGAGGACGGTACCGCCGCCCTCGACGAAGCGGTCCAGGATCCGGAACGAGGTCTCCTCGTCGACGATCGTGCCGAAGCCCAAAGTGCCCAGGACGACGGTGCGCTGAGGAATGGTCATGGTTGTGCGTCCTCCCGTTGTGGTCTGGACCATTCAAGACGTTATCGCGATCACCCGCAACAGCTTCCGCCGACCCGCTCATCCCCCGAACACGAACACCAGCGCCCCGAGCACCACCAGCATGCTCCCCCCGAACGCCGACCCGGCCCACAGCACCGCCTCCCCGGCCCGCACCCCGAGCCGGGAGCGGAGGATGAACACCAGCAGCGCGGCGACGGTGGAGACGAGGACGGCGACCAGCAGCCACAGCAGTCGCAGACTCATCGCCGACCCCCGGGAGTGCGGTGGAACGCGGCACGGAGGACGTCGAGCAGGGGCCTGTCACCTTCTGCCGGATCCGGGAAGGAGCGCGCCAACCGGCTCCGCAGGGCCGTGGACACCGCCATGGCGTAGACCCACTCACCGTCGGTGAGCCGGTAGCGAGGACTGTCACCGTTCTCGGCCGTCACGACCGCCATCGCGTTGAGGGTTCCGACAGCGGCGTTCCGCATCGCCGGACGCATCCTCCCGTCGCCACCCTCCCAGCGCGGGCCGTCGCACTGCTCGTCCAGCATGGCCAGCAGCGTGAACACCTTCACCTCGTAGGAGTCCGGCCACACCAGCACGTCCCCCCAGTCCGCCGCGGCCCGGAAGTGGCGGCCCCCGGCGTCCGGCATTCTCGTCCGCGGCCGCTGTTGGCGGAGCTGCTGGTAGCGCGAGAGCGTGCTCTCGTCGTACACATCGAGGTGCACGGCCGCGAAGAGGTTGGCCAGCCGCCCCAGCCGGTCCATCGAGTCGACCATCGGACGAAGGCACCGCCTCACCCAGAGCGCGTCCCGTGCCCTCAGCGCGGACCGCAGCATCACGGGCAGGCGCAGCAGGACGTAGGCCACGGCATCGCGCAGTTCGCCGGCGACCCACTGCGGCATCACGTGGATCGCTTCTTCTGTGTACCTCAGCCCGGCGATGCGAGCGGGCCGCACGGTCCGAAGGCACTCGCGGTCGGCCGCGAGCAGCCGCCCGATCTCCTCGCGCCCTGCGCCGGTGTCCTCCAAGTGGAGCGCGATCTCGTCGACGAGGAATCCGATCGTGTCCATCGCGTCGCCCGTCCGGTACATGCACATTCGCGCCCAGCCCTGGTCCGCCAGGACGGGGGCGGAGTACTGCAGGACCTCCCGGAGGTGGCCGGCGGTCTCCATCGTGTAGCAGATCGCGGCCGACCGCAGGTGCGGCGGCATGGCATCGCCGAAGGTGTGTCGCGGCATCGTGCTTCCTCTGGCATGCGCCGCCCGTGCCTCGGCACATGCTCATGGCACGGTGGACCGAGGGTGATCGCGATGACTCAACTTCCGGCCGTCACAGGCGCCATGGGCACGGGCCACAACGCACAGCCGCGGCCGTCGCCACGGCCGTGGCATCACTGTACGGCACGACGCGCCCCCGCCGAGGTCCAATCGGCCAGGTGCAGGCGCTCGATGCCGTCCAGCAGGACGTCCAGGGCGAATTCGAACTCGAACTGGTCGTCGCAGCCGCCGCCGACCGCCGTACCGTCCTCCGCCGCGTGCTCCGCATGGGCAGCCGTGGCGGCGACCTCGGCGATGTGCGGGTAGCGGGCGGCGAGTTGGGCCGCGACGCGGGGATCGGGGGCGCCTGCCCCGGGCTGCGGGGAGGCGTCGAAGAGTTCCTGGGTGAAGCCCAGGAGCCGGCCGCCCAGGGCGTGCATCGCGTGATGGGCGAGGTCGGCGGAGAGGCCGCCGGCCCGGAACAGGCCGATCACCGCGTCCAGGTGGCCGAGTACCGCGGGCGTCGGTGCGGGCAGCGACTCGATGACGCGCGGCGCCCACGGGTGGCGGCGCAGGGCCCGGCGGGCGGACAGGATGCGTTCGCGCACGGCCCCCTTCCAGTCGGCGCCGGCGGCGGGCGGGTCGATCCCGCCGACGACGGTGTCGACCATGCCGGCGAGCAGTTCCTCCTTGTTGGCGACGTGCTTGTAGAGCGCCATCGGCACCACGCCCAGCTCCAGGGCGAGTTTGCGCATGCTCAGCGCGTCGGTGCCGCCCGCCTCGCGGTCGGCGAAGGCCACGGCGGCGGCCAGTACGCGTTCCCGGTTCAGCGGGGTGCGGCGCACCCCTTCGCTCTCGCTCATCTCCGGATCCTCTCTCGTCGGCTCGCTCGTCGACTCTCTCGTCGGCTTGACGAGTGTACGGCGTACGCCTACGGTGAGCCCCAGGTGTACGCCGTACACCTGGGGTCGACGGAGAGGGGCTGGTTCTGGTGAAGGCGACCGGGGACAGAAAGACGGCGGTAATCACGGGCGCACTGTTCCTCGTGACCGAAGTGGCCGCGATCGCCGGGATGTTGCTGTACCGGCCCGCGCTGGACGGCGCCGCGTACGTGGCCGGGTCCGGTGCGGACGGCCGGGTCGCGGCGGGGGCGCTGTGCGAGGTGGTGCTGGTGCTGGCGGTGATCGGCACCGGGGTGGCGCTGTACCCGGTGCTGCGGCGGCAGCAGGAGGCGCTGGCGCTCGGCTACGTCTGCGGGCGGCTGCTGGAGGCCGCGGTGATCGCGGTCGGCATCGTCAGCGTGCTCGCCGTCGTCACCCTGCGGCAGGACGCCGGCGCCGGGGCGGCCACCGCCGCCCGCGCCCTGGTCGCCGTCCACGACTGGACGTTCCTGCTCGGCCCCAACGTCGTCCTGGGCGCCAACTCGCTCGCCCTGGCGTTCCTGATGCACCGCTCACGGCTGGTGCCCCGCCCCGTCGCCCTGCTCGGCCTGATCGGCGGCCCGCTGATCCTCGCCTCGGCGGTGGCCGTGCTGTTCGGCCTCTACCCGCAGGTGTCGACGATCGGCTCGCTGGCCGCCCTCCCGGTCTTCGCCTGGGAGGTCACCCTGGCCGTCCGCCTCATCGCCAAGGGCTTCACCCCGGCGGCCCACCGCCCGGTCGTCCTGGCGAGCTGAACCCTCCACCCCGCGCGGGAAGTCGGCCCACCCGACTT
>NZ_JZWY01000206.1:0-15693 GCF_000966955.1 Streptomyces sp. NRRL S-495 | reverse complement strand
CCACCCGACTTCCCGCACCGCTCACCGGGTCGTCCGCTCCCACGGGACGTCCCGGTGCAGCAGTGCCCGCTCCAGCGACTCACCGGAGCGGCGGGCGTACAGCGTGCGCTCGCGCACCTCGTGCCGGGTGCGGGGCCGGTAGCCCGGGCCGCCGCAGCAGCTCTTGTGGAAGCCGATGCCCGCGTTCAGCAGCAGCGTGAGGGTGCGCCAGGCCGCGGTGTCCCGACGCGGCGGCGCCGCGAAGGCGGAGCCCGCGTGGATCAGCGCACCGGCACAGCGCGGACAGCGCCGCTCGTCCGTCCACCTGCCGTACGCCTGCTTGTACGAGGCCCGGCAGGGCAGGCAGACGAAGGAGGTCTTGCTGTGAGCCATGCGCCCCAGCCTACGATCCGCCCCTCCTCCCCCTCGACAGCTTTTCCACCGCCGGCCCGATCCCCGTACGCCTCCGGGCCTGCGTCGACGAGCAGACCGAACAGCCCCTCGGCGCCGTCCGTCTCGCCGGGCGCGAACTCCACCGGCCCGCACCGCCACTCGGCGGCGCCGCGGGCGATCCCGCGGCAGCGGGCACGGAGCTCGGCCGGATCGGGCAGCAGGGGCAGAAGGTCGCGCACGGTCATGGCCCACAGTCAACAGCGCACCACTGACACCGCCGCACCCCCGAGCGTGTGCGGGAGATCACGGCGACCGGGGCCGCCGGGGGAGCCTACGATTCGTGACCGATGCACCTGTCCCGGCCGAGGAGCGGATCCCGTGAGCAACAGCGACCTCGCGCGTGAGAGTTACTACCAGCGAACCGGTGCCCGGGCGTTCAAGCCCACCGCGCACGCGGGTGGGGCGTGGAGCGCCGACGAGCAGCACTTCAGTCCGCTGGCCGGGCTGGTGGTGCACGCGATCGACCGGTGGTTGGCGGAGCGGCCCGGGGGCGACGGGGGGCTGACGCTCGGGCGGATCGGTTACGACATCCTCGGCCGCATCGCGCTCGACGAGTGCGAGATCACCGTGGAGTCCGTCCGTCCCGGGCGGACCATCGAGCTCCTGGAAGCGACCGTGGTGATCGGCGGCCGGGCCGTGGTCCGGGCCCGGGCCTGGCTGCTGGCCACCCTGGACACCTCGGCCGTCGCCGACAGCCCGATCGAGCCGCTGCCCGCGCCCGGGGAACTCGCGCCGTGGGCGATGGACGAGGAGTGGGACGGCGGCTATGTCGCCTCGGTCGACCTCCGCCGGGTGCCGCCGACCCGCCGCGGCCGTACGGCGGCCTGGATCTCGTCCCGGGTGGACCTGGTCGCGGGCGAGCCGAGCAGCGCCCTCGCCTCCTTCGTCGCGCTGGTGGACACGGCGAACGGCATCGCCGTGCAGCAGGACCCGGCCGAGTGGATGTTCCCCAATGTCGATCTGACCGTCCATCTGCACCGGCAGCCGCGCGGCCCCTGGACCGGCCTGGACACTACGGCCAGTTTCGGCCCGACCGGCCAGGGCCTCACCAGCAGCGTGCTGCACGATGTCGACGGCCCGGTCGGTCAGGCCGAACAGATCCTCACCGTCCGCCCGCAGCCCCGGTAGCCGCCGCCGCTGTCCCGTCAGCCGCCGTCCCAGCCCCGCTCGCCGCCGGTTCGCCGCTCGCGTGGGACAGCGGCGGCACGATCGCCTGCACGTCCGCGCCCTCGCCGACCCACAGGCCGATGAACAGTGCCGCGGTCGCCTCCAGCAGGCCCGCCCGGTCGAGACCGCCGGCCGCCACCGGCCAGCAGCCCACGTCCCGCACCAGCTCGGACACCCGGGCGAGGGCCGCCGCGTCGTCCCCGCACACCGGTACCGCCAACGGCCTGCCGTCGAAGACCGGCGGCCGCATCCGCCACACGTCCTCGTGGCAGAGGTTGAACGCCTTGACCACCTCGGCCCCCGGCGCCGCCCCGGCCAACTGCCGCGCCGCCGAAGGCCCGCCGTCCGTCAGCAGCCGGAAGCCGGGGCCGACGGGGTTGGAGCAGTCGACCAGCACCGTGCCGTCCAGCTCCGCGCGCAGCTCCCGCACCACCTCCGCCCCGGCGCCGTAGGGCAGCGCGGCCAGCACCACCTCGCCGGCGGCGGCCGCCGCCCGCAGCCCGGCGGCCCGCGCGCCGCCCCCGATCCGTCGGGCGAGGCGCTCCGCGGCGGCGGTGTCCCGCCCGCCGACCGTCACCTCGTGCCCGGCCCGCGCCCAGTGGGTCGCGAGCGCGTCCGCCATGTTGCCCGTGCCCAGCACGCCGATCCTCATCACGCCGTCCTCCGTGTCACCGGGAGCTCGCGGTCCGACTCCCTGTCCCCCGTGACGCTAGAGAACCCGTCAGGCACCATTCGGTGCGTGACCACTCGTACCTTCCTCGCCGACTGCCGCGCCCGCCTCGCCTTCGACCTGCTCTCCAACACCTGGAACGCCGTGGTCCTCTGGGCGCTGCAGGACGGCCCGCTGCGACCGGTCGAACTGCGGGAGCAGATCGGCGGGATCAGTTCCAAGGTGCTGACGGAGACCCTGCGCCGCCTCCAGTTCAACGGCCTGGTCGACCGCCGGCCCCTGCCCGGCGCCCCGCCCCGCGTCGAGTACCGGCTCACCGAGCTGGGCCGCAGCTTTCTCGGGCCGATCGAGGCCGTGGGCGCCTGGGCGTTCGAGCGCGGCGACGAGGTCATGGCCGCCCAGGAGCGCGGCGAGGCCGCGACCGGGGACGATGCCGGGGACCATGCCGGCGCCGGGGCCGGGGCCGGGTCGGCGTGACCTCCTCGTCCACGGCTTCCCGGGCCTTCGCATCCGCGGCGACCGGCCGTTCGCCGAGGTGGGTTCGGCCGCCGCTCGCTGTCAGGTCCTCCAGGAGACGCTCAGAGCGTGCAGGTGTGCTCCCAAGGCCCAGGGATCCGGTGTCTGTTCCTGGCGACGAGCCAGTAGACCCCGGCCGCCATCCAGGCGATTCCGGGCAGCGACAGCAGGCGGCCGGCGGCACGGGCACCGGCGTTGCCGGTCCGGGCCCAGGCCGCGAAGGCGGCGGCACCGCCGTGGCGTCGGTCGCCCTGGACGAACCACATTCGGGCCCTGGCCTGGTCCTCGGTCAGCCCGTAGGCCGTCAGATCGGCTCCCTGCCAGGGTTGGACCACGCCGGCCAGGGCCAGGCGCGGCACGAGGAAGCGGATGGCTGCGCGACAGAAGCCACAGCTGCCGTCGTAGACGATCACTGGCGACATGGTGTCGGACATGCTCCGCCCTCCCTGTCCTGCGGGGTCGGCTTTTCAGCCGGCCGATCCGGTCTGCGGCGGTACGGGCGTGGCTTCCGCCGTGAACAACGCCCTCACCCTGCCTTCCGTTGTTCGCCGCAGGATGCTCCGGCACGCGTGTCCCAGGGCCGTCCAGAAGCGGTCCGGCAGGAACACGGCATCCGCGATGATCATTGCTCCGGAGAAGACCGGGAGTCCCAGGAGAACCGCGATGCCCACGTGCATGCCGAGCAGCATGGTGAGCACGAGGTACTTGTACCTGCCGAACAGGACGAACGGAAAGGCCACTTGCAGCAGCACGGTCGCATAGCTCGCGACGGCGACCAGCATCGGGCGGCTGTCCACCAGGAGCGACAGCGCGGGCCACGGCCGGAACAGGTCGAGGTTCAGGACGTAGTGGAGGGCGGTTCCGCTTCCCCAGGAGCCGCCCTGCACCTTGTACAGTCCTGCGGATCCGTAGAGGAAGCAGACCTGAGCCGCGATGACGAACATGCCGCAGTTGTGCAGCACCGTGGTCAGGAGCCGGCGCGCGTAGCCGACCTGCCCCACCAGGCCGCCTGCTCCGCGACTTCCGGCCGATCGCGCGACTTTGCCCTCGGACGCTCGGATCCGGGCTCTGCGCGCATCGAGGGACCAGCGTCGGCCGCACGCGGTGAAGGGCAGGTACAGGGCCATCAGCAGGATGAGGTTGTCGCCTCCGTCCGTCATGAAGACGGCCCTGGCGTGGAAGGAGGCGACCACGATCGCGAACAGGACGGACACCGCCCGGGTGTGCCAGCCGAGCATGAACACCGCGGCGGTGACCAGAGCCAGCGCGTAACAGGCCTCGAAGTACGCCTGACTGTCGGACAGGGTCAGGATGCTGGACCAGTCCGTCTGGTGGAACAGCTCGACGGCCAGTGCGGGAGTCCACGGCGAACCGGGACCCCAGATCTCGTCGCGGTGCGGAAACTCCCTCAGCAGGAGGACGAGGTAGAGCAGCCCGTACCCGATGCGCAGCACCGCAGCCGCGTAGAGGGAGATCGGCGACCCGGTCAGGACGGTGCGCGGCGCTCCGAGGCGATCGAGCAGCGGCTGCGCGTGCGCGGCCGAGGCTGGTGCGGCCGGCTGGTGCGGTGCGGGCGCCACGCGGGGTGCCTGCTCAGTTTCCATCGGATGCCACCTTCCACCAGGGCAGGTACCTGGTCTGGGTCGGTGTGCTGGGACGGCGGCCGGCTGATGTGTCGGCGGCGATCGGCCGTGTGATCACCCGCAACTGGATGTCCTCGAATGCTTTGTGCCGGTCGGCGGGTACACGGTTCACTGCGATGTTGCGCAGGTACTTCTGCAGCATCAGGGCTCGTTCCGACTTCGAATGGTCATCGTTCCCGTGCGATGCGGCATAGACGTCCCAGGCGCGGCGCAGCATGTTCTGGGAGGTGTGGCTCGGGAAAACGTTGTGGTTGACGGCGGAATCGTCGACGGCGGTCAGGTCGAACCAGTCGCTGACCTCGCGGCTGCCCTCGGGAGAGGTGTGGAGGGTTCTCGCGGAAATCTGCTGAGTGACCGATTGCGGATCCGGGGCGAAGAGTCGCCAGTTCTGCTCGAACAGCGGGTAGATCCAGGCATTGATGTACTTGCCGTAGCGCTGCGACACTGCGTTCGAAGGGGCGACGAACAGAAACACCATGACCACGTGGACAAGAGCGACCGCCGTACACAGGGCTGCAGCGGTCCTCACGGACGCCCGCAGCGGGCGCGGCAGACTGGCAAAGCCCGGGGGCCCGCCGGGTTCCCCGGCCGAAGACGGGACCTCCACATCCCGTGGGCAGCCGGCGCCGGCCAAGGTGTCGCGCCCAGTGGTTTCCATCTTCGTTGCTCCCCTCGCACGCACGCCGCTGTGATCTTCTGAATGCCTGCCCGGTGCCACCCCCGAGCGGCACGCGACGATCTGCATGGGATTCGTCGTGTGCCGCTCGGGGCCGCCTTCACCGAGCGGGCGACTGCCTCGCAGTCACCGTCACGGGCACGGCTCCGGCGGGCACGGCTCCGGCGGGCACGGCTCGGGCGGGCAGTCCCCGCCGGTCGTACCGCCGGTGGTCCCACCGGTCGTACCGCCAGTGGTGCCGCCCGTGGTCCCACCGGTCGTACCGCCAGTGGTGCCGCCCGTGGTCCCACCGGTCGTACCGCCAGTGGTGCCGCCCGTGGTCCCACCGGTCGTACCGCCAGTGGTGCCGCCCGTGGTCCCACCGGTCGTACCACCCGTAGTGCCGCCCGTGGTCCCACCAGTCGTACCGCCAGTGGTGCCGCCCGTGGTCCCGCCGGCACACGTCTCACGGGTGATCGTGTTGGTGTCCAGCGTCACCGACCCGTTCCGGGCCAGGGCCCGACCGTCGATGGTCGCCCCCGTGGTCACGGTGATCGACGTGAGGGCCAGGATGTTGCCCACGAAGGTGGAACTGGTGCCGAGCGTGGCGGAGCTTCCGATCTGCCAGAAGACATTGCAGGGTGCGGCGCCATTGATCAGGTTCACCTGGCTGGCGGAAGCGGTCGTCAGGGTCGATCCGACCTGGAACACCCAGACGGCGTTCGGGTCGCCACCCGCGTCCAGGGTGAGCGTTCCGGTGAGCCCGATGGAGGAGGAGGCGTTGTAGACGCCCGGGACGAGCGTCAGGCCGCCGAGGTCTCCCGGCGAGATGAGGCTGGCGTCCATGGCCTGGCCGGCGGCGTTGTCGTAGGCCACGGTCAGGTCGCTCTGGGCCTGCAGGGCGACCTCGTCCGCCGAGTGGATGGTTCCGTCCACCGTGCCGGGCGGGAATCCGCTGACGGCAGTCCCGGGGCTCACCCCGAGGTCTCCGGTGATCACGGAAGGACCGGTGTTGCTGACCGACTGACCGCCCAGGACCGCGAAACTGCTCGCTGTACCCAGGGAAATGGGTGAAGCGACAGCTTGTGCCCGTACGGGCGCCAACGCCACGGCGGCGCCGGCGATCAATGCCACCGCCGCGATCCAGCCGGACAGCGTTCGCCAGTAAGGCGAACTGGAGAATCTCAGTGTCATCTGGTACCAATCTCTCGTGTGAACACGTGACGGGCATTCCGCGCCCTGAGCAATCGCGTCAAGAGGCTTCTGGTTCGAAGGCTTCACCAGGATCCGGCAGGTCCTGAGGCTCTGTTCGACGGTCGCCTGGAAAGAGAGTGGACCGCAGGATTCCCGCGCACCGTTAGGACACGACCTACTGGGCGGACTTCAGTAGAACGGCAGAGGAACGGCGAATATCATAAAAGCATATTGGTATAGCCGAATGTCCTCGGCTGTCCTACCGGAACGAAGGCCCCGACCGCTGAGCGGTCGGGGCCTTCGTGGTGGCTGGACAGCCATGGCGGACGACACGAGATTCGGCCTCGTGAGGTCGACCTCCAGGACGTGGCCGCCATCGTGCTCGGCGGCGGCCACCGCCCGTACGGACAGCGCCGGCCCGGCACCCGGCACCGTCCCTCGGCGCGGGCGCTCAGCGGGCGAGGAACGGCTCCAGGGCGGCGACGAGTTCGGTGGGCGCGTCCAGGGCGACGAGGTGGGCGGCGGTGGCGAACTCGACCAGGGTGGCACCCGGGATCTCGGTGGCGTAGCGGCGGGCGATGTCCTGGAAGTCGGGGACGTCGAGCCGCCCGACGCCGACCAGGGTGGGGACGGCGACGGCGGACACCTCGCGGGCCGAGGGACCCTGGGAGTGCTCGCCCACCACGGACTGGTTCACCAGCGAGGTCCGCATCGGGTCGCGGAGCCGGTCGGCCAGTCCGTCCGCCACCTCGTCCCAGCCGCGGGCCGGGCCGCGCAGCCACATGTCGAGGTTCACCCGGACCGCGGCGTCGAGGTCGCCGGCCTCCAGCGCGGCAGTCTCGGCCTCGTCGTAGGCGATCATGTCGGCGGACCAGTCGTAGCCCGGCCACGGTGCCGTGAGCAGCGCGAGGGAGTGGACGCGGTCCGGGTGGGCGAGCGTGAACTCCACGGCCACCCGGCCGCCCCAGGAGGCGCCGACGAGTCGGACCCGGTCGTGGCCGAGGTGGTCCAGGAGGCGGAGCAGGTCGTCGGTCTCGCGGAACGGCCCGGTGGGGGGCGCGGACTCGCCGAAGCCCCGCAGGTCGTACCGGACGACGGTGTGGCGCTCGGCGAGGGCGGGCACGACGGCGTCCCACATCCGGTGGTCGGCGACGCCGGCGTGCACGAGGACGACGGGCGGTCCGTCGCCGGAGACGACGTAGGAGAGGTGGCCGAGCTCGTCGGGAAGAGTGATCATCCGCGCATCGTCGCAGCTCGGACCTGTCCGTGGCCAGCCAATTCAGTCCCGGTGGCTACTGCTCGACGGGCCCGGACAGCGTCTCGACGGGCAGCAGCGGCCACCTCGGCTCCTTGCGGGTGAGGCTCGCCAGCTCCTCCGGCGGTTCGGCGCCCTCGCGCACGGCCACGAGGTACTCCTTGGCCTGCCGCAGGCTCAGTTTCGGCGCCTGCTTGCGCAACTGCCCCATCGCGGCGACGGGCCCGGCGGAGCGGAGGAGGGCGCGGACCTCGGCGGCCAGCGGGTCGGGGCGCCGGACGCCCTTGGCCTGGAGGAGGTAGTGGTCCTCCCAGCCCTCGTCCAGGTCCCGGGCATTGGGGACGAAGTGCAGGCTCCCGTCCTCCCGGTCGACCAGCACATGGCTGCCGCCGCCCCCGAAGCTCGACCGCGCGTCCCTGGTCCGGGCGAAGGCGGCGGTGTCCCAGAAGGCCAGCCAGCCGACGCTGTGCTCCTCCACCGCGTAGACGGCCACCTCGGGCACCGGGCCGTCCCACGGCCACTCCCTCACGGCCAGGTAGGACTCGACGAGTTCGATCGCGCGTTCCCTGCTGATCACGCTCCTATCGTCCCGGACGGGTCAAGTGCCTTTCGCGGGTGGCCGGGCGCGCACAGGAAGTCGGCCCGTCCGACCTCCTGTGCACACCCCGCTCACCCGCGTGCCCTGCGTGCCCCGCTCAGCGGAACGCGTCGACGTGCCGCGCCGCCCAGTCGGCGAAGGGCCTCGCCTCGCGGCCCAGCACCTCCCGGACGCCCGGGGCAACCCCCAGTTCGGCGGCGCTCGGGGCGCCGAGGATGTCGAGGGTGTCCTCGGCGAGCTCCACCGGCATGCTCCGGGCCATCGCGGCCGCGGCCTCCTCGCGGGTCAGCTCGTGGAACCGCAGCGGCACCCCGAGCGCGGCGGAGAGCGCCGCCGTCTGCCCGCGCGGGCTGATCACCTCCGGGCCGGTCAGCTCGTACTCGCCGCCGATGTGCCGGTCCTCCAGCAGGCAGGCGGCCGCGACCTCGGCGATGTCCGCCGGGTCGACGACCGGCGTCGCGACGTCGCCGAACGGCGCCACGACGGTCCGCCCCGTCCGGACGGACTCGGCCCACCACAGCGCGTTGGAGGCGAAGCCGCCCGGCCGCACGATCGCCCACTCCGGGACGGACTCCCGGACCACGTCCTCCAGCGCGCGCATCGCGATCCGGGTCGGACCGAACGGCCTGGTCACCACGCCCTGGGTGGAGAGCAGGACGATCCGCCGGACCCCGGCCGCCGCCGCCCGGCCGACCAGCTCGGCCGGAGCGCCGACCGGGCCGTGCAGATCGCCCGAGAGCAGCAGGAACAGGGCCTTCGCCTCCGTCAGCACGGGCTCCAGGGCGGCGGGCTCGGCCAGATCGGCCGTCAGCCGGCGGACGCCGTCCGGCACCGGCGCCGGGCGCCGCGACACCGCCGTCACCCGCTCGCCCGCCTCCGCCAGCGCCCGCGTCAGCGGCCTGCCGATGTTTCCGGTGGCCCCGGTCACCACGATCATGGTCAGCTCCTCGTCAATCGCCCGGTGGGACTGCCGACGCTAGAGCTGCTGGCTTACCGTTCGTAAGGACATACCCCGGGGTAAGCTCCGGACATGACGGAAGGTGTGCAGCTGGAACGCGGTGCGGCCGACAAGCGGTATGAGGTGTTTCACACCGACTGCGCGGCGCGCGACACGGTCGACCATGTGACCAGCCGGTGGGGCGTCTGGGTGCTGATCGCCCTGCAGAGCAACGATCTGCGGTTCTTCGAACTGCGCGACAGCATCCGGGGCATCAGCGAGAAGATGCTCGCGCAGACCCTGCGGGCGCTGGTCCAGGACGGCCTGGTGTGGCGGGTGGTCGAGCCGACGACACCGCCCCAGGTCACCTACGGGCTCACCGAGTTCGGCCGGGACGTCGGCGAGCCCTTGCAGGACCTCCTCGGCCGGATCACCCGCCGGCTCGAACCGTCCTGATCACCGGGGCCGGGCGCCGGGCCTGATTCCGCCGGGCCCGGTCACGCATCGGCGCCCGCCCGCCGCCGACCGGACACCCACACGACCCCCGCCACCACCAGCGCCGTGCCCAGCGCGTACACCGGCAGCCACCGGGTCGTCGTCGCCGACAGGCAGTCGTCGACCGCCACCCGGCTCTGCTGCTCCTGCTCGTAGGCGAGCGCCTGCGGGTCGGCGTCCGCCAGGTCCGCCAGCGCGGCCCGGGTGTGCAGGCTCTCGTACCGGCCCGCCTGCACGCAGCTGTCCCGGGTGCCCGGCATCGGGAACAGCCAGTCCCAGCGCTGCAACGCCGGCGCCAGCGCCAGCGCCACGCACAGGCCGACCACCAGCGAGTACGCCGCCAGGCTCCAGCCGTACGCCGACGCCCGGCCCGACGCTCGGGACGGCACCCGGCCGAAGGCGAGGACGACCGCGAGCAGCGTCAGCCCCAGATAGGTGGAGAACCACTGCCAGGAGCCCTCCGCGAGCGAGAACGCCAGGACCACACCGAGCGCGGTGCCGAGCACCCCCGGGTCCGTCCCGCCGCCTGCCGCGCCCCCGCCCGCCCCGGGTCCGCCACCGACACCGCTCACCGCGCCCGCTCCGGAGCGACCAGCCTCCCGCCCCGGCCCTCCCCCGGCCCCGCCGACACCGCCGACTACGCGCCGACCGGACCGGGACCCACCCGGACGGGCCAGTCGTCCGCCGCCCGGGGCCGCGACGTGGCGGACGTCGAATGCCCAGGGGCCACGCACCTCGAAGGCGCCCCGGGCGGCCCCGGAGGACGGTTCCTCCGGGGCCGACCGTCCGACGTCCCTAGCCCACAATCACCAACTCGGCCAGGGCGTCGGCGACTCGGTCGATCGCCTCGCGGACGACCTCCGGCTGGTAGGCGGTGAAGCACAGGCGGAAGTAGCCGGGGGCGGGGCTGTGCATGGTTTCGCCGGGGAGGAGGGTGACTTCGGTGGGACTGGCGGCGAGGTAGTTGAACAGCCACAGCTCGTCCGGATTCACCCCGCTGTTCTCCGTGAACGGCAGCGGCTCGGCGCGGTACGTGCCCTCGGGCGGGCGTTTGCCCAGGTACGAGGTGAGGTCCAACCAGAAGAACTGGGCCGGGTTGTCGCCCTCGTTGTGGACGAACTCGATGCCCCGGGCGACCAGTCGGTCCTTCACCCGCTCGAAGCTCGCGCTCAGCAGCTCCCGGTAGCGCCGCATCGCGTAGTCGGTGTACAGCTCCGAACCGGTCCCGTTGACCGTGGTCTCCAGGATCGCGCCGAGCACATAGTGCTTCAGCGAATCGACCGGGGTGAACCACGACATCGGGTGCTTCTTCTCCTCGATGCCCTTCGTGCCGAGCATCGCCCGCTGCACGGGACCGTACTTCGACACCAGGAACCCGGTCCGGAACCCCGACAGCCCGAAGTCCTTGGCGAACCCCCACACCACGTGGATCCGCTCCGGCGCCCGCCGGTACGCGTCCAGGGCGAACGCGCTGGTGAACGGCACCCGCACGCCGTCGACCTGCGAATGGCAGTAGATCTCGTCGGAGACGATGTGCATGTCGGTCTCGTCGATCACCCAGCCGTAGATCTCCTCCAGCAGCTGCTTCCCGTAGTTGACGCCCAGCGGGTTGTGCGGGTTGGTCAGCACCAGGAGACGGGGGAACGCGTCGAAGAGACGGTGGTACTTGAAGTACTCCTCCTTGATCGCGTCCAGGGTCAGCCGGAACCGCTCCGGCCCCTCCGTCGGCAGCTTGACCGACACGCACTTCAGCTTCGGCCGCTGCTCGAACGACCAGTTGAACCCCTGCCAGTACGGCGCGGGCAGCAGGACGGCGTCCCCCTCCACCAGCGGCGGCGGGCCGATCTCCCCCGGCTCCGGCGGGTTCTGGAGCGCGAAGGCCAGACACTCCAGCGCCGAACCGACGCCGCCGGTGCCGAACACGTCGCCCGCCTCGACCGGGGCGTCGAAGGCCTTGCCCAGCAGCGCCGCGACCTCGTTCCGCAGGTCCGGGCTGCCGTACGCGGACATGTAGTGGATGTAGCTCTCCGGCAGCAGCGCGGTGTGGTCGAACACCATCTTCTGCATCGAGTCCTCGTAGACGAGGACGTTCTCCGCGACGGACAGGTCGATGGCCGTGTCCGGGGCCAGGTGGCGGCGGTAGTAGGCGAGGGCCTGCTCGAAGTCGGGGATCCGCGCGAGCAGTTCGGCGGATTCGGTCGGGCCGGTCGAAACGGTCATGGCGAAGGGGCTCACTTCCGGGGAGGGCACGGCGGAACCGGATTGGTTCGCATACAGACACCGCCAGCGCACCATGCCCCGCGGGGCCGCGCCAGCCGTCCGCGCCCATCCGGCGGCCCGGACGGGTCAGTCGTCCGCCAACGGCTTGACCCAGCGCGTCCACTGCGGCTGCGGCCCGTACCCGGCGCCCCGCCAGGTCCGGTGGCCGAGGGCGTTGCCGTCCAGCACCATGGCGTCCGCCCGTCGTCCGCCCAGGGCCGCGAAGCGCTCCTCGGCGGCCGCCAGCAGTGCCGCGCCGATGCCGCGCCGGCGGTGCTCCGGGTCGACGGCGAGGCGGTAGAGGTGGCAGCGCCAGCCGTCCCAGCCGGCGATGACGCTGCCCAGCAGCACGGCCGGCTCGTCCGCCCGGACGGCCACCAGCAGGCAGTCCGGGTCGCGGGCGAGCAGGGCCGCCACCCCGTCGGCGTCGTCGGTGATGCTGGTGCCCTTGGCGGCGCGGGCCCACAGCGCGAGCACGGCCGGGACCTCCTCGGGGCCGGCGGTGCGCAGAATGAAGTCGATCATGGGCGACTGTCTACCAGGGCCGGCCGCCCTCCGACCGTGAATTCCGCGGGCCGGACGGGTCGGCAGGGTCGGACGGGTCGGACGGGTCGGACGCGTGGTACAGGCGCCTGGCGGGTCGACCGGACGGGTCAGTCGCCCGCCAGCTCCCACACCGTCGTGGTCTTCAGCGCGGTGTCCTCCAGGTCCGCCACCACCGGGACCTCGTACGCGGCCAGCGCGGTGAACCGTTCGCGCGGCAGGTAGGCGCGGCCGGGGTCGCCGACGATCACCACCGCGCCGCGGGCCCGGGCCCGGAGCAGGAACGGCAGGAACCGGGCCGCCATCGCCCGCTCGTAGAAGACGTCCCCGGCCAGCACCACCTCGGCCGGCCCGCCGTCGCCGTCCAGCAGGTCCTCGACCGCCGCGTCCACCCGGACGCCGTTCGCCGCCGCGTTGACGCCGATCGCCGCGACCGCGTAGGCGTCGATCTCGGCCGCCCGCACCGACCGGGCACCGCGCAGCGCCGCCGCGATGCCCACCAGGCCGGAGCCGGCCGCGAGGTCCAGCACCGACCGTCCGGCCACCAGCTCCGGGTGGTCCAGCACGTACCGGGCCACCCCGACGCCGCCCGCCCAGGCGAACGCCCAGAACGGCGGCGGCAGGTCGCGCTCGCCGCGCGCCGTCTCGGTGGTCTCCCACAGGGCGATGGCGTCCTCGGCCATGTGCAGGCGCACCTCCGGCACGAAGGGCACCGGGGCGATGCCGGTCTGCGCGCGTACGAAGTCCTCGTCCGACCGCATGGCCGCCCCCGGACCCGCCGGGTGTGTGTCGCTCAGCATGCCGAGCAGCATACGGGCCCTGAGCAGGTGCTCCTCACACCCGCGAGCCGACCGCGACCTGACCGCACCCCGACCGCGAACCGGCCGGTCCCACAGCTGCGTTGACCCCGGCTCGACTCGGCCGAATCCCGACCCCGGGACGGCACACCGGGCGGGTAGGTTCTCCCCGGAGCCGGTGTGCGGCCGGCCGGGAGCGGGGGTCACGGTGTCGGACAAGGTGCTGGCGGGCCGCGCGGCGGTCGTCACGGGCGGCTCGCGCGGGATCGGGCGGGCCGTGGTGGAACGGCTCGCCGCGGACGGCGCGGACGTGGTGTTCGGGTACGCGAACGACGACGCGGCGGCGGCCGAGGTGGTCCGCGCGGTGGCGGCGAACGGCGCCGCCGGGGCCGGGCGGGTGTACGCGGTCCGGGCCGACCTCGGCACGCCGGAGGGTCCGGAGCGGTTGATGGCGGCGGCCGAGGAGGAGCTCGGCGGGCTGGACATCCTCGTCAACAACGCGGCCCGCGCCGTCACCCGGGCCCCGCTCGCCGAGACCGACCCGGCGGACTTCGACGCCACCATGGCCGTCAACGCCCGCGCGGTGTTCCTCACCCTCCGGTACGCGGCGCAGCGGATGCGCGACGGCGGCCGGATCGTCAACATCTCCTCCCTCAACACCCGCCGCCCGATGCCGGGGCTCGCCGCCTACCTGGCCGGCAAGGGGGCGCTGGAGCAGCTGACCGAGACCGCCGCGGTGGAGCTGGGGCCGCGCGGGATCACCGCCAACACCGTCTCCCCCGGGCCGACCGAGACCGAGATGCTGCGGTCCGTCAATCCCCCGCACGCGCTGGAGACGGTGGCCGGGCTGACCCCGCTGCGGCGGCTCGGACAGCCGGCCGACGTGGCGGACGTGGTCGCGTTCCTGGTCGGTCCGGACGCGCGGTGGGTGTCCGGACAGAACCTCGGGGCGACCGGCGGCCTGCGCTGAGCGCCTGCGGCCCGTACTGAGCGCCTGCGGCCCCTACTGAGCGGCGAGCCGCGCCCCGCCGGAGCGGCGGCCGGGCGGCCCCGGTGAAGCCCGGATCACGCACCGCCACCCGGTGCGTACCATTTCGATACCGAAGCCGGGATGAGCTGGGAAGATGCTCGCCGGTCGGGCCCGGGCCCCGGTAGCATCCGGCACAGGCCGTCCGGCCCGGCGCAGGCGCCGCAGCGCCGCCGTGCCGGTCCGTCGGGCGGCGGACACCCGCGGGCCCTCCGGGGGCGGCCTCCGGCACCACAGCCCGGTGGCCCCGGCCGGCCGTGCCCGCGTCCACGGCACGCGCGCCAGGGCAGTCGCGCGGAACGGCGAAGGGCAGCGTCTTGGCGGATCGACTCACCGGTGGCGACTCCTCACTACTGCGGCGGATCAACGCGGCGGTGACCCTCCGGGCACTGCGCGAGGGCCATGCGGTGACCCTGACCCAGCTGGTCGGCGACACCGGGCTCTCCCGTCCGACGGTCGAGGGCGTGATCGAGGGGCTGGTGGAGACCGGGCTGGTCGCCGAGGTCGAGCAGCCACCGCAACCGGACGGCCAGCCCGGCGCCGGTCGGCGCGGACGGCCGGCCCGCTGGTTCCGGTTCCGGGCCGAGGCCGGGCACATCCTCGGCATCGAGATCGGCGTCCACGACATCCGGATCATCCTCGCCGACCTGGCCGGCGTGGTGGTGGGCAGCCACTTCAGACCCGTCGAGGAGACCCTGGACGCGGAGGAACGGCTCACCGCCGTCCGCTCGGTGGTCGCCGAGGTGCTGCGCAAGGCCGGCGTCTCCCGGGACAACCTGTGGGCGGTCGGCGTCGGCACGCCGGGCATCGTCGACCGGGACGGCACGGTGCAGTTGGGCACCGCGATGGCCGGCTGGACCGGCCTGGACCTCGGCGCCCGGCTGCGGCGCTCGTTCCGCTGCCCCGTGATGATCGAGAACGACGCCAACCTCGCCGCGATCGCCGAGCACTGGCAGGGCGCGGCGGTCGGCGCCGACGACGTGGTGTTCGTGATGGCCGGCCTCAGCCCGGGCGCCGGCTCGCTCATCAACGGCCGCCTGCACCGCGGTTTCGGGGGCGCGGCCGGCGAGATCGGCGCCCTGCACCTGCTCGGCCAGGAGGTGACGCCGGAGCGGCTGCTCTCCACCACCGGCAAGCCGCTCAACCCGCTGGACGAGGCGGCGGTGGCCCGGGTGCTGAAGCTCGCCCGCGAGGGCGACGAGGTGGCGCAGGTCGCCACCGACCGCTTCCTGACCCGCCTGGTCCAGAGCGTCGCCGCGCTCGTCCTGGCCATCGACCCGCAGCTGGTGGTCGTCGGCGGCTGGGCCGCGGGCCTGGACGGCGTCCTGGACCCGCTGCGCGAACGCCTCGCCCGCTTCACCCTCCGCGCCCCCGAGGTCGCCCTCGCCGCCCTCGGCTCCGAGGTGGTCGCGATGGGCGCCCTCCGGGTCGCCCTCGACCAGGTCGAGGAACAGCTCTTCGCCGTCAACCCTCCGACGGGCGAGAACGGTTCGGCCCGGGCCTGA
>NZ_JZWY01000205.1:0-13062 GCF_000966955.1 Streptomyces sp. NRRL S-495 | reverse complement strand
TGAGCCGAGCGGCTGCCGATCCCGGTGGCCCGCCACCGCGGCCGGTGACGGCCTCCAGCAGCACAGGTCCCTGCTGGAGGCCGTCGGCCCGTGCGGAGGGTCCGGCGCCCGCTGCCCCGTCCCCCGTCAGGCCGGTCCGAAGTCCGGGCCGGTGAGGAACGTAAACGACCCAGGCCCGGACGCCTGTGGGGCGTCCGGGCCTGGGTCTGAGGGTTTTCGGAAGTGGTTCAGGAGGCGAGTGGTTCAGGAGGCGGCGGCACCCACGGGGGTGGCGCCGACGGGGGTGACCTCGACCAGGCCGGTCTCGCCGAAGGTGAGCTTGCAGGTGTCCGCGCGGTAGGTCGCGACGGCGAGCGCGACGAGGCGGCCGGCGGCGGCGTACTGGGTGGTCATCACCAGCACCGGCGAGCCGGGCGGGCGCTCCAGCAGGGCGGCCTCCTCGGCCTCGGCGACCCCCAGCTCGACCGAGCGGGACTCGCCGTCGACCTCCAGGCGCTCCAGCTGGCGCAGCACCGAGCGGGCGCGGTCGCTCTCGGCGCGGAAGCCGGGCAGGTGCGGCAGCACGGCGGCCGGCACGTGCAGCGACTCGGAGGCCATGCTCTGGCCCTGGACCAGGCGGACCCGGCGGACGGTGTGCACGGGCGCGCCCTCGGCGACACCGAGCGCCGCGGCCAGTCGGCGGGCGGCCGGCGCGGTGGTGCAGTCCACCGTGCGCCAGGCCTGGCTGCGGGCGGCGCCGGGCCAGCCCTCCTCCTGCCGGTTCACCGGGACGCCGACCCGGGGGGCGGCGATCAGGGTGCCGATGCCGCGGCGGCGGACCAGTCGGCCCTCCAGCTCCAGCTGGTCCAGCGCCTGCCGCAGGGTGGCCCGGGCGACGCCGAAGCGGGCGGAGAGCTCGCGCTCGTTGGGGAGGATCTGGCCGGTGGAGAACTCCGTGTCGATGGCGCGGAGCAGCACCGTGCGCAGGTGCCAGTACTTCGGCTCCGGAACCGCCGAGAGCTGCCCTGTCGTTCCCACCATGTCCTCCACCCGGTTTTCTTCCGCTGTGCCCGAAGGCCGTGTCCGAAAGAGGTCGGTTCCGGCCCGCTGCCCGCTGTTGCGGCAGGTGGGAGAGCGGGCTTTTTCCGTCCTTCTTTATTAAAGGTCTTTGCAGTAAGTGACCCTAGGGGCTCGATCGGGAGATGGTCAAGACCAATGGCGGCCCCCGGCACGACCACCTCACAGTTTCATGGTGCGTTCACGCCAACTCCCCAAGCGGACGCGTCGGATCCCGGTCCTGTCAGTGCCGGTCGGTAGGCTGCCCGGGTGATCGTGGTGACGAGTGTGAACGTGAACGGAATCCGGGCAGCGGCCAAGAAGGGCTTCATCGAGTGGCTCGCCGCCACCGAGGCGGACGTGATCTGCCTGCAGGAGGTGCGCTCCGAGCCGGAGCAGCTCCCCGTGGAACTGCGCGACCTGGACGGCTGGCACACGGTGTGGGCCCCGGCCGCCACCAAGGGCCGGGCGGGCGTCGCCGTCCTGTCCCGCCAGGAGCCGAGCCGGACGGCCATCGGCTTCGGATCGGCGGAATTCGACAATTCGGGCAGGTATGTCGAAATCGACCTGCCGGGCCTGACCGTGGCCAGCCTCTACCTCCCCTCCGGAGAAGTCGGCACCGAGCGTCAGGAGGAAAAGGAACGCTTCATGGCGGAGTTCCTGGTCCACCTCCAGAAACTCCGCACCCGCGCCGCCGCCGACGGCCGCGAGATCGTGGTCTGCGGCGACTGGAACATCGCCCACCGCCCCGAGGACCTCAAGAACTGGAAGTCCAACCAGAAGGCCGCCGGCTTCCTCCCCGAGGAGCGCGCCTGGCTCTCCCGCGTCTACGACGAGGCCGGCTACGTCGACGTCGTCCGCCGCCTCCACCCCGACCGCACCGGCCCCTACTCCTGGTGGTCCTACCGGGGCCGCGCCTTCGACAACGACTCGGGGTGGCGGATCGACCTCATCGTGACCACGCCCGACCTCGCGAGCACCTGCATCGAGGCCCGCGTCGAGCGGGCGGACTCCCATGCGGAGCGCTGGAGCGACCACGCACCCGTCACCGCCGAGTTCGCCTTCGACCACAAGTTCTGACGGAGGGCTGCTGGTCGACCTCGAGGAAAGCGGGGAACGCTTCGGTTCGTCCTGGTTGCCGGCGTAGGGGCGTTGGTGGGCCCGCCGGTTCATTCCGTGGCGGGTCAGGATCCGGCAGACCTCGGCCTCGGTCGTGGCCGTGGTGGAGTGCGGGGTGGTGCGGGGGCGGCTGGACCGGTCGCGAAGGCCTGTCCCGCCCTCCGCGCGCCACCTGCGGACCCACTTGTGGGCAGTGGTGCGGGAGATTCCCACCTCGGCGGCCATGTGCGCGACCGGGCGTCCTGCCCGGACGCGTTCGATCAGGAGCCGCCTGCCGTGCACGGTCGGGCGGGCGTGTCGGCCCGTCTGCCGCGAACCCGCGATGATCGGAGGTGCTCGGGACCGGCCCCTGCCGCACGCCGGAGCGTCCCCGGATCAGCCAGCAGGAACCGCACCGTGGACGTCGGACAGCCCGGCGCCGCCGACCCGCACCGCAAGCGGGATCTCGAAGTGCACGGTGGCCACGCCCGGCCCGTGCTCCCCGGTCGGCCGGGCGTCGAAGACCTCCTCGGCGACCCGCCGCCAGAACGGCTCGACGCCCGGGACGTCGGCGTTGGTGTGCAGGTAGATGCGGTCGTAGCCGCCTTCGTCCGCGGCGAACGCGCAGGCGAGGTCGACCGTCCGGCGGGCCGGCCCGTGGCGGCGGTGCGCAGCCCGGACGCAGACGCGCAGCAACTGGGCGGTGGGCCCGGGTGGGTAGCGCTCGGCGAGGTGCCGGGGGTGCGGCGGATGGGCCGGCCCGGCGGAGTTGAACGCGGTGGTGCCGACCACCTCGCCGTCCAGGACGGCCACCACCAGCGCGCGCCGGACCTGGCAACCGAGGACCTGGTGACGGTTCATGAGCCCGCACTCTACATGAAAACCATTTCCATCCAACTTATTGAAAACGACAACGAGTGCAGATAAGTTCGCCCCCGGCGCCGGATGATCCGGCGCACCGAGAGGGGGCCACGTGGCACATCTGCTGGTTGTCGAGAGCTGGGTCGGCTCCATGAGCCGGCTGCTGCCGAGGGCCGTCGCCGACCGGGGCCACCGCTTCACCTTCCTCACCCGCGACCTGGACCACTACCTGCGCTCGACCGCGCCCGGCGAGGGCCCGCACCCACTGCTCACGGCCGAGAACGTCCTCACCGCCGAGACCAACGACCCGTCGACCCTGCTGCCGTACGTCGAGCGCCTGCACGCCGCCCTGGAGTTCGACGGGGCGGTCTCCTCCTGCGACTACTACCTGCCGACGGTCGCCGCGGTGGCCGAGCACCTGGGCCTACCGGGCCCTCGCGCCGACGCCGTGCTGGCCGCCTGCCGCAAGGACCTCACCCGCGACCGGCTCGCGGCGGCCGGCATCCCCGGTCCGCGCTTCGCGCTCTGCCACGGCCTCGCCGAGGCGCTCGCCGCCGCCCGGGAGATCGGCTACCCGCTGGTCGTGAAGCCCGTCGACCTGTGCGCCGGGATGTACGTCCGCCAGGTCGCCGACGAACGCGAACTCTCCGACGCCCACCTGGCGTTGGCCGAGTTCCCGGTGAACGCGCGGGGTCAGCGCCGGAAGCCTTCCGTCCTGCTGGAGGAACTGCTCACCGGCCCCGAGGTGAGCGTGGAGACGGTCTCCTTCGACGGCGAGGTCCAGGTCGTCGGCGTGACCGGCAAGACCATCGGCGGCGCACCCGCCTTCGTCGAGACCGGCCATCTCTTCCCCGCCGACCTCGAACCCGCTCCGGCCGAGGCCGCCGCCGACACCGCCGTCGCCGCGCTCAAGGCGCTCGGGCTCGACCAGGTGGTGGCCCACACCGAGCTCAAGCTGACGCCGCACGGCCCACGGATCGTCGAGGTCAACCCGCGACCGGCCGGCAACCGGATCACCGAACTGGTCCGCCGGGTCACCGGCGTCGACCTCGCCGCCGCCTGCGTGGACGTCGCACTCGGCCGCCGGCCCGAGCTGACGCCGCGTCGCACCGACGCGACCAGCGCGGCCATCGCCTTCCTCCTGCCCGACCGGGACGGCCGGCTGACTGCCGTCGACGGCGCCGACACCGTACGCCGGGACCCCGCCGTGGTCGAACTGGCGCTCGCCGCCCCGGGCCGCGAGGTCCGCCGGGCGGTCAGCAACAACGAGTACCTGGGCCACGTGATGACCATCGACCCGGACGGAAGCCGGGCCGACCGCACCGCAGAACACCTGCGGTCGCAGCTGACGCCCTGTTACGAACAGCGCTCGGCGGTCCCGGCATGACCCACTTCGACGAACTCACGGCCAAGCCGTACCCGTTCTTCTGGCTCGACGGCGGCCCGGGCACCGTCCACCGCTACGGCGGTGCGCGATGACCGCTCCCGCGCTCGCCCACCCCGCCAACCCCGACCTACTGCCACTGCTCGGCCGCACGCCGCTGGCCCGGATCCGCACCCCACTCCCTCTTCCCCAGCCGGGCTTCTGGGCGAAGCTGGAGTGTCTGGGTGCGGGCGGGATGAAGGCGCGCTCGGCCGTGGCGATGCTGCGCGGAGCCCACGCGCGCGGCGAACTGCACCCCGGCGGAACGGTCGTGGAGTCCACCTCGGGCACCCTCGGGGTCGGCCTCGCCTTCGCCGGGCAGGCCCTGGGCCACCCGGTGATCCTGGTCGGCGACGCCGAACTGGAGCCGTCGATGCGGCAGTTGCTCCACTCGTACGGCGCGGACCTGGAGATCGTCGACCGCCCGGCCCGCGAGGGCGGCTGGCAGGCGGCCCGGCTGGCGCGGCTGCACGAGGTGCTGGACCGGCTGCCCTCCGCCTACTGGCCCGACCAGTACAACAACCCCGACAACGCCGTCGGCTACCACGCCATGGCCCAGGAGCTGATCAGTGAGATCGAGGAGTTGGACGTCCTGGTGTGCAGTGTGGGCACCGGCGGGCACAGTGCCGGGTTGGTCGAGCCGCTGCGCCGTCGCTGGCCCGGACTTCGGGTGATCGGCGTCGACTCGATCGGCTCGGCGATCTTCGGCCAGCCCGCCCGTTCGCGGCTGATGCGCGGGCTCGGCAGCAGCATCCACCCGCGCAACGTCGCCTACCGGGCCTTCGACGAGGTCCACTGGGTCGGCCCGGCCGAGGCCGTGGATGCCTGCCGCCGACTCGCCAAGGGCTGCTTCGTCAGCGGTGGTTGGAGCACCGGCGCGGTCGCCCTGGTCGCCGCCTGGGCGGCCCGCACCGACGCCGGCGCGACCGTGGCCACCGTCTTCCCCGACGGGCCGCACCGCTATCTCGGCAGCATCTACGACGACGCGTACTGCCGCACCCATGGTCTCGACCCCGGCCGTGCCGCCTCGCACCCCGTGGAGATCCCGCACCCCGACGCCGTCGAGGTCACCGGCTGGGCCCGCTGCCGCACCGTCGTCGACCCGCTGGAGGTGCGGCCGTGAAGCTGGAGACCCGTACCGGGCGGCTGCACCTGGCCGAACCGCTGCGAATATCGCGCTCCGTGATGGCGGCCCGCGACGCCGTCGTGCTCACCGTCCGCCGCGGTGGGCTGAGCGGCTCCGGCGAGGTCGTCAGCAGCGAGTACCTCCGGCTGCCGACCGAGGTGATCCTGCGGCAGGTCGAGGCGGTCCGACCGCGGATCGAGACACAGCCCAGCCCCGAGCAGGCCCTCGACCGCCTCCGGGACGACGCTCGGATGTTCCCCGAGCTGTCGCCCGGGGTGCTGGCGGCCGTGGAGGCGGCGCTGCTCGACGTGGTGGGCAAGCGCTCCGGCGTGCCGGTGCACCAGTTGCTCGGCGCACCCGCCGCCCCGGCGGCCGCCACCGCCCGCACCATCGGCATCACCGACCCGGTACGGGCTGCCGCTCAGGCGGCGCGCCTCGCGGCGGCCGGGTTCACCGTGCTCAAGGTCAAGGCAGGCGCCGCCGACCCGGCCGAGGACCTGGCCCGCGTCGAAGCAGTCCGGGTCGGCGCACCCGACGCCCGGCTGCTGCTCGACCCGAACGGCGCCTGGACACCCGCTACGGCGAAGGCCCTGCTCCCGCTCTTCGCCGACCTCGGCGTGGAGGCGGTCGAGCAGCCCATCGCCCCCGGTAGCCCGGACGCGCTCGCCGACCTCGCCCAGTCCTCGCCGCTGCCGATCGTCGCGGACGAGGACGCCGTCGGCCACCAGGACGCCGTCCGGCTGGCCGGCCGGGTGCACGGCGTGAACATCAAGCTCGCCAAGTGCGGCGGGGTGACGGCGGCCCTGCGGATCTGCGAGGCCCTGCACGGCACCGGTACCGAGATCATGCTCGGCTGCCTGACCGCCAGCTCGCTCGGCATCGCGCCGGCCGTCCACCTCGCCGACCGGGCCCGCTGGGTCGACCTGGACGGGCACCTGCTGCTCTCCCACGACCCCTGGGAGGGCATCGGCGGGCAGGACGGCACCGTCCGCGCACCCGACCGGGCCGGTCTCGGTGTGCTCCCCGCGCCCGCCCCGGGAGGGGAGGCGTGAGGACCCTCCGCTCCGTCCGGGCCCTTCCGCCCGCCGTCCGGCTGCTGCTGGTCAACCAGCTGGGCGTCAATACCGGTTTCTACCTGCTGGTGCCCTACCTCGCCACCCACCTCGGGCAGGATCTGGGCCTTTCCGCGGCAGCAGTCGGCGTGGTGCTGGGCGTGCGCAACCTCAGCCAGCAGGGCCTGTTCCTCATCGGCGGCTCGGCCGCCGACCGGCTCGGCGCGCGCCGCGTCATCATCGCCGGCTGCGCGCTGCGCACCCTCGGGTTCGCGCTCTTCGCACTCGGCGACGGCCTCGCCGTGCTGATCGCGGCGTCGGTGCTCAGTGGGCTGGCCGGGGCGCTGTTCAACCCCGCCGTCCGGACCTTTCTCGCGCAGGAGGCGGGCGACGAGCGACGAGCCGAGGCGTTCGCGCTGTTCAACGTGTTCGCGACCACCGGCGCACTGATCGGCCCGCTGCTCGGCACCGTCCTGCTGCTGGTCGACTTCCGCGCCGCCGCACTCACGGCGGCCGGTGTCTTCGCCCTGCTGACCGTGGCCCAGGCACTGGCGCTGCCCGCGCGGCCGGTCCCGCGGGCGGACACCGCGGTTCTCCGCGACTGGCGGGAGGTGGCCGGCGACCGGCGGTTCAGGGCCTTCGCCCTCGCCCTGGTCGGCATGTACGCCTTGGAGAGCCAGCTCTACCTGCTGCTCCCCGACCAGGCCCGGCGCGCCACCGGCTGGGACGGCGCGGTCAGCCTGCTCTTCCTGACCAGCACCCTCGCCAACCTGACCCTCCAACTGCGCATCACCCGCCGCCTCCAGGCATCCGGCAGCCGGGGCCGCTGGATCGCCACCGGGCTCCTGCTGATGGGCCTCGCCTTCCTCCCGCCGCTGCTGGACGACGGCCTGCCCGCGCTGCTGCTGACCGTACTGCTGCTGCACCTCGGCGTCATGACGGCGCAGCCGTTCGTCATGGAGCTGATCCCCGCCTTCGGCCGCCCCGATCTCACCGGCACCTACTACGGCCTGTTCTACGTCGTCTCCGGGCTGGCCGCCGCCCTGGGCAACGCGGCGGTGGGCCGCGCGATGGACACCGTCGGCTGGGCGCCGTGGATGCTGTGCTGCGCGATCGGCCTGGCCGGCGCGGCCGCCGTCGCCGCCCTCCAGCGCACCCGGCTGCTGCCGGCCCCCGCAACCGGGGCCGTACCCGATACAGCCCCGTCCGTCACCGAGCCCAGCGAACCGAGTGGATCCCGATGACCAGTGGCAACCTGCTGACCGACACCCCCGAGCTGTACGAGCTGCGCTTCCCCGACCCCGACCGGCTGGCCGCCCGCTGGACCGAGTCCGTCCTGCGCTCGTACGGCGCCGGACCCCACGTCCTCGACATCGGCTGCGGCACCGGCCGCGACGCCGCCTGGCTGCACCACCGGGCCGGGCGGCGGGTGACCGGGCTCGACACCTCCGAGGCGATGCTCGCGCACGCCCGCGCCCGGCACCCCGGGCCGGAGTATCTGCGCGCCGACATGCGGGAGTTCACCCTCGGCCGGCGCTTCGACGCCGCGATCTGCCTGGACAGCGCGCTGCTCTACTGCCACACCAACGCCGACCTCGACGCCTTCCTCGACCGCTGCCGCCGACACCTGCGCCCCGGTGGCCTGTTGGTCGCCGAGATGCGCAACGGCGCGTTCTTCCTCGGCCGCACCGAACTGCTGGACGCCCCGCGCACCGACACCGTCATCCGCGGCGGCGTCACCCACACCTCCCGCACCACCCTGCGGATCGACCGCGCCGCCCAACTCCTGCGCCGCTCCCGCACCTGGACCGCCGACGACGGCTCGCCGCCCATCGAGCAGCGCTCCGCCTGGCGGCTGCTGTTCCCCCAGGAGCTGCGCCACCTCCTGGCCGCCCACGGCTTCGAGGTCCTCGCCCTCTACGACCGGCCCGGCCCGCGTACCGAACCCGCCTGGGCCGAGGGCGATCTCCCCGCCGACACGGCAGACGCCGACCGGCTCCACCTGGTCGCCCGCCTCACCGCACCGGACGCCCTCATGGCACCGAACGACCTCACCGCACCGGACGCCCTCATGGCACCGAACGAAACGAGCAGACCGTGAACACCCCCTCCCGCAGAACCGTCCTCCTCGCCACGGGTGCCACCGCGCTCTCCCTGACCGCCACCGGCTGCGGCAGCAGCCCGAAGAACGCGAGCAGCGACGCCGCCGACCCGAAACAGGGCGGCCGGCTGCGCGCCGCGTTCGCCGGGGGCGGCAGCAACGAGACCCTCGACCCGCACCTCGCCAACCTGTTCGTCGACGCCGCCCGCGCCAAGGCGCTCTTCGACAAGCTCGCCGACTACGGCTCCGACCTCGCCGCCGTACCCCGCCTCGCCGAGAGCTGGGAGCCCAACGCGGCGCTGGACACCTGGACGGTCAAGCTCCGCAAGGCCGCCTTCCACGACGGCCGCCCGGTCACCGCCGAGGACGTGCTCTACAGCTACCGCCGGATCGCCGACCCCAAGCGCGCCTTCCGTGCCAAGGCCTCGCTGGAGCCCGTCGACCTCACCGCCAGCCGCGCCGTCGACGCCGCCACCGTCGAGTTCAGGCTCAAGCGGCCGTACGCCGAATTCCCCAACGTGCTGGCCGCGTTCGGCGCGTACATCGTCCCGGAGGACGCCGACGTCTTCACCGAGCCGGTCGGCTCCGGGCCGTTCGGCTTCGTCTCCTTCAAGCCCGGCAGCTCGCTGCTGGTCCGGCGCAACCCCGACTACTGGGAGGGCGCCCCGCACCTGGACGAGCTGGAGTTCCTGATCGCCAACGAGGAGTCGGCCCGAGTCAGCGCCCTGCTCGGCGGACAGGCCGAGTACGCCCACGAGTTGAACCCGGCCACCGCCCGCACCCACGAGGGCAAGGGGAAGGTCGGGATCATCCGGCTCCGCAACAGCGCCATGCAGGGCTTCGTGATGAAGACCGACCGGCCGCCCTTCGACGACAAGCGGGTGCGCCAGGCGTTCCTCCTGATCGCCGACCGCAAGGAGCTCGTCGACGGTGCGCTCTCCGGCGCCGGCGAGATCGGCAACGACCTGTTCGGCAAGGGCTGCCAGTACTACCCGGCGGGCCTGCCGCAGCGTACCCAGGACCTGGAGAAGGCCAGGGCCCTGCTGCGCGAGGCCGGCGCCGAGAACCTCAAGGTCACCCTGGACACCTCCCCGGTCGCCGCCGGGTTCCTGGAGGCCGCCGGGATCTTCAAGGAGCAGGCCGCGAAGGCCGGGGTGACGGTCGAGGTCAAGGTCGGCAACAAGGACACCTACTGGAAGGACATCCTGGACGGCGGCACCTTCGCCTCCTACCGCTCCGGCGCGATGCCGATCGAGTCGCACCTCTCGCAGCGGCTGCTCACCAAGTCCACCACCAACGCCACGCACTGGAAGCAGGCCGACTTCGACGACCTCTACACCCAGGCCCAGGCCACCCGCGACCTCGCCGCCCGCACCGCCCTGTACGAGCGGATGCAGCGCCGGCTCCACGAGGAGGGCGGCTTCCTGATCTGGGGCTTCGCGGACTGGCTGGTGGCCACCGCGCCCACCGTGCGCGGCGTGGCCGAGGACGCTCCCGCCAACACCCTCGACTGGGCCCGCTTCGACCGAGTGTGGCTGGCGTGACTCCGCTCCGGTCCTGGGCCGGCCGCCGACTGCTCCTCGGGGTGGGGCAGTCGGCGGCCGTGCCCGCCCTGGTCTTCGTCCTCACCGAGGCGCTGCCCGGCGACGCGGCGGACGCCCTCGCCGGCGACGACCCGGACGCGCAGCGGATCGCCGTGATCCGCGCGGCCATGCGGCTCGACCGGCCGGCCTGGGAGCGGTTCCTCCACTGGAGCGGCGATCTGCTGACCGGCGACCTCGGCACCTCCCTGGTCAGCGGGCGGCCCGTGAGTTCCTTCCTCGCCGACGCCCTCGCGCCCACCCTCCTGCTCGCCGCCCTCACGCTCGCCCTGCTGGTCCCGCTGTCCCTCTCGCTCGGCGTGCTCGCCGCCCGGCGCGAGGGCGGCCCGCTCGACCGGCTGGTCAGCTCGACCACCCTCGCGGTGTACGCCGTACCGGAGTTCGCCCTCGGCGTGCTCCTCATCACCGTGTTCGCCCTGCGACTCGGCTGGCTTCCGCCGACCGCGATCGGCGGGGTGTGGCAGCAGCCGGCCGTGCTGGTCCTGCCGGTGCTCGTCCTGCTCGCCCGCCCGGTCTGCTCGATCAGCCGACTGGTCCGCGCGGGCATGATCGAGGCGCTGGCCTCGCCGTACGTGGCGCAGGCCCGCCGCTACGGCCTCTCCGAAGCCCGGATTCGCTGGACGCACGCGCTGCCCAACGCCCTCGCCCCCGCCGCCCAGCAGTTGGCCCGCACCTGCGACTGGCTGCTGTGCGGCGTGATCGTGGTCGAGACGCTGTTCGTGATCCCCGGCCTCGGGACGGTGTTGCTGGACGCCGTGACAGCTCGCGACGTACCGGTGATCCAGGGCCTGGCGGTCGTCTTCGGCCTGCTCACCGTCGTCCTCAACCTCGCCGCCGACCTGGCCGCCCGCCGGCTGGCCCCCCGCTCGGAGGTCGCCGCATGAGAGCCCGCTTCGCCCTCGGCGTCATCCTGATCGCCGTCCCGCTGCTGCTGGCCCTCCTCGGGCCGGTGCTCGCCGGCCCGGCGGGGCCGCGCGGGGTCTCGTTCCTGCCGGGTGACGGACACTGGCTGGGCACCGACTTCACCGGCCGGGACGTCTGGCGGCAGGTGCTGCTGGGCGGCCGCTCGGTCGTCCTGGTGGCGCTGGCCGCGACCGCGCTGACCTACGCCGCCGCCGTACCGCTCGGCCTGGCAGCCGCGCTCACCGCGCGCGGCTGGCTGGAGGAACTGCTGATGCGGCCGCTCGACGTGGTGATCGCGGTGCCCTCGCTGGTCCTGGTGCTGATCAGTGCCGCCGTCCTCTCCCCCGGGTTCGTGGGCCTGAGCCTGCTCGTCGCGCTGGTGGCCGTCCCGGACGCGGCCCGGGTGGTGCACGCCGCGGCGGTGGAGACCGCCGCGCGCCCGGCCGTCGAGGCGATGCGGATGCACGGCGAGTCGTGGGCGCGGATCGCCCTGGGCTACACGGTCCGCTCGATGCACCGCACGCTGGCCGCCGACGCGGGCACCCGGCTGGTCGGCGCGCTCTACCTGGTCAGCACCGCCGCCTTCCTCGGCGTCGGAGTGCAGCCGGACGCGGCCGACTGGGCCGTGATGGTCGACCGCAACCGCCCCGGCATCGGCCTCCAGCCGTTCGCGGTCGTGGTCCCCGCCGCACTGATCGCCGCTCTCGCCATGGGCGCCAACCTGCTGCTCGACGCCGCCCTGCAGCGCGGCGGGAAGGAACGTACGCGATGACCGACCCACTGGTGACGGTGGACGGCCTGCGGGTCGAGGTGGCCGGCCGGCTGCTGGTGGACGGGGTGAGCCTGCGGGTCCACCCGGGGAAGGTGACCGCCCTGCTGGGCGCCTCGGGAAGTGGCAAGACCACCACCGGCCTGGCCCTGCTCGGCGAGTACCCCGACGGAGCCGTCGTCACCGGCAGGATCGAGGTCCCCACCGGCGCGGTCGGCTACATCCCCCAGCAGCCGGCCGCCGCGCTGAACCCGGCCCGCCGGGTCGGCGCACTGCTGCGCGACGTCGCCCGCCTGCGCGCTGGCGGCCCCGCCGACGTGCGCGAGGCCCTGCGCCGCGCCCAGTTGGACGACCCCGACGGGGTGTTGCGCCGGTATCCGCACCAGCTGTCGGGCGGGCAACAGCAGCGGGTGGTGCTGGCACAGGCACTGCTGCTCGGCGCCCGGGTCATCGTCGCCGATGAGCTGACGACGGGCCAGGACCCGCTGACGAAGCGCCGCATCGTCGACGAGCTCTCCTCCGTGGTCCGGCATGGCATCGGAGTCCTCCTGCTCAGCCATGACCTGGACGTGGTACGGGAGTTGGCTGATGAGGTCGTGGTGCTGCGGGACGGCCGGGTGGTCGGGGCCGGACCCGCCGACCAGATCCTGCGCGCGCACGAGGGCGGCCTGCTCCGGGCACCGGCCACGGCGCCGCCGCGCACGGCCGAACGGACGCGTCCCGTCCTCGTCGTCGAGGCCCTCGACGCCGCCCACCCCGGCGGTGTGCGGGTGCTGCACCGGATCGGCCTGGACGTCTCCCCCGGCGAGTGCCTGGCACTGCTCGGGCGCTCGGGCAGCGGGAAGACCACGCTGGGCCGCTGCGTCGCGGGCCTGCACAGCCGGCACCAGGGCGTGGTCAGCCTCGACGGCCGTCCGCTCGCACCGAGCCTCCGCGACCGCTCGCGGAACGACCTCGCCGCCGTGCAGTACGTGTTCCAGGACGCCCGCGCCTCCTTCGACGAGTACCGCCCGGTGCTGGACCAGGTGGCCCGCGCCGCCGTCCGCCTGCGAGGGACGAGCCGCGGCGAAGCCACGCGCCTCGCCCGGCAACT
>NZ_JZWY01000204.1:0-33883 GCF_000966955.1 Streptomyces sp. NRRL S-495 | reverse complement strand
CGCCCGGCAACTGCTCGTGGAACTCGGCCTCCCGGTGGCGTCGGCCGCCCGCCGACCCGCCGGACTGTCCGGCGGCGAATTGCAACGCGCAGCGCTGGCCAGGGCGTTGGCGGCGTCCCCCAGGGTGATGGTGTGCGACGAGATCACGTCCGGTCTGGACGTGCGGACCCGCTACGCGGTCCTCGACCTCCTCGCCGCATTGCGCGAACGGTCCGACCTGGCCCTCGTACTGATCACCCACGACCATGCCGCAGCTCGCGCGCTCGCGGACCGGGTCGTCGTGCTCGAGCACGGGCGCATCATCGACGAGGGCCCCACGGCCCGGGTACTCGGCGACGCGCGGCACGGCGCCACCCGACGGGAGCTGCCGTTCGGGGATCACGAGGAATCAGCCGTTGGAGGCTACCGAACAGGGGAACACCAACGGAAGACCTAGATGAATATGATTATCACCGCTACTCTGTCCCCGCTCCCCGCATGACGGTGAGCAGACAGGTCTTGCCGCAATTCGGCGGCGAGTCGGGCTGAGGGGCGGTCGCCTTGGTGGAGACGAGTCTCAGCAGTACCCGGCGCATGCCGGTGCCGCAGGCGGAGACCCCGCCCCGGCGCCGGAGCCGGGCACTGCTGGCGGGCGTGGGGGTCTGGCTGGCGGCGGGGATCCTCGCCGCCGTGCACTGGTGGGACAGCGGGTTGTTCCGGGCGTGGCGGACGCTGCTGGTGGCCATCACCGTTCAGGGTGTGCCGTTCCTGCTCCTGGGCACGGTGGTGTCGGCGGCGATCGGGGCGTTCGTGCCGGCCCGGGTGTTCGCCCGGCTGCTGCCGAAGCGGCCCGCACTTGCCGTTCCGGTGGCCAGCGCGGCCGGCGTGGTACTGCCCGGCTGCGAATGTGCCTCGGTACCGGTCGCCGGCAGTCTGATGAAGCGCGGGGTCGCTCCGGCCGCCGCACTCGCCTTCCTGCTCTCCGCCCCGGCTGTCAACCCGATCGTGCTGGTCTCCACCGCGATCGCCTTCCCCGGCAAGCCCGAGATGGCACTCGCGCGGCTGGTGGCCTCGCTCGCCACGTCCGCGCTGATGGGCTGGCTGTGGGTCGCGTTCGGTCGGCCGGAGTGGCTGCGCCTGCCCAAGGGCCCGGACGAGCACGCCAACGCCGAGCGCAATCCGCTGGAGGAGTTCCGCCGCGGCCTCCAGCACGACTTCCTGCACGCGGGCGGCTTCCTCGTGGTCGGCGGCGCAGCGGCGGCCACCTTCAACGTGCTCGTCCCGCCGTCCGTGCTCCAGGCGTTCACCGACCAGCCGTGGCTGGGTGTGCCGCTGCTGGCCTTCCTCGCGGTGGTGCTGGCGGTCTGCTCCGAGGCCGACGCCTTCGTCGCCGCGTCGCTCACCGGCTTCTCCCCCACCGCCCGGCTCGCCTTCATGGTCGTCGGACCGATGGTCGACCTGAAACTCATCGCCCTGCAGTCGGGCGCGTTCGGCCGCCGGTTCGCCTGGCGCTTCTCCACCGCGACCTTCGTCGTCGCCGTCCTGTCCAGCATCGCGATCGGAGTGGTCCTGCTGTGAGCGTCAAGGAACGCATCGGGCGGGCCGTGCCGTCCCTGCTTGTCGCGATGGTCGGCGTGGCGTTGCTGCGGATCACCATCGCGAGCGAGGTGTACCTGCAGTACGTCAAGGAGGGACTGCGCGTCCCCCTGATCATCGCGGGCGGACTGCTGCTCCTGCTCGGCGTGGCGGGCCTCGTACGGCAGCTGACCCGCCGCCGGACCGAGCCGGTGCTGGTGTTCCGCCGTGGCGAGGACGGCACTGCGCACTGGCAGCTCGGCGCGGACGGCGACGAGCACGACCACGATCACGAGCACAGCCCGCGGGTCGCCTGGCTGCTGGCCGTACCCGCCGTGCTGCTGCTCTGCTTCACCCCGCCCGCCCTCGGCGCCTACACCGCCTCCCGCGACGGCGCGGACGCCACCGTCCAGCAGGCCGCCTACCAGGACCTCCCCCAGCAGCCGGCCGCCGCCGACCCGGCGACGCAGTCGGACGCGCAGTCGTCGTCGGCCGTCTCGCCGATGTCGCTGACCGAGTTCATCGGCCGCAGCCGCGACCCGAAGCGCAGCCTGGCAGGCCGCAAGGTCAAACTGACCGGCTTCGTCACTCCCGGGGCACAGCAGGGCGAGTGGTACCTCAACCGGCTGGTCGTCAGCTGCTGCGCGGCCGACGCACGGCGCCTACGGATCCTGGTGCACGCCAAGGGCCCGACCCCGGCCACCGAGAGCTGGGTCGAACTCACCGGCACCTGGATGCCCGCCCCCGACGCGCCCGCCACCGCCGCACCCCAGCTCGACCTGCTGGAGCAGCACTCCGTCCCGCAGCCCCGCGCCCCGTACCGGGACCTGTCCCCGGCCGAGAGTTAGACCGCGCAGGCGCCGTCGATCGGGCCGGGGACGGATCGTCCCCGGCCCACTGGTTCGCCCTCGCCGACCCGGCACGACGCGGGTCCGCTCAATGAACTCCTCCATCGGCCGCCCGTCCACCTCCCCGCCCGCGATCACCTCGACCACGGGGTGCGGATCGTTGCCGCCCCACAGTTCCACGACTGCCAGGCCGTGCTGCCCGGCCTCGGCGATGCCGACCGGCTCGCGCAGCAGGTCCTCGCGCAGGGCGCAGCAGGCGCAGTCGTTGGTCAGCGGCAGCTCGGCGGTGTCGTACACGCCGCTGGTGTCGCGCAGTTCGCGGTGGACGGTACGGCGGCCTGCGTCGCGCAGGTCGTGGTGGAGGACGACGCCGTCGACACCGCCCTCCAGCAGTTCCTGGACGGCGCGGCGGCGCTCAGCCCGGTGCAGCCCTGCGACCACGACGACCGGAAGCCTGTCGGGGATCTTGGGCGACCGGGCTCAAGTGCCCAGGGTTCGCCAGGACTTCGGCCGCGGGATGCCATTGTCGTCGAGGAAGGCCTGGAAGGCGGTCGACGGTCTCGGTATGGGGGTTTCGCCGGAGGCCGGCCGGCCGCCGAGTCGTTCGAGGTTGGCGGCGATGGCTGTGAGTACATGTTGCATGTGGGTCTTCGGCCGGCCTCGGTAGCGGCAGCGGCGCATGCCGTGTCCGTGGGTGAGCTCGTTGATGGTGCCCTCGATACCGGAGCGGACCGCGTTAGCGGGCCTTCCATCCGGGTGTCCGCTGCTCGGTTCGGACGCAGATTTGCAGGTCGCGGAGTTCCCAGCCTTCGGCGCCGCCGGCCTCGGCGCCCGGAGGGGCCCTCGGCCGCGCCTGAGCGTTCCCAGGAGATAGACGTCCGCACGCCGCCTCTCCGACCACCGGCCCGCGTCGATCGTACAGGGAGCTTTTGTGGTACTGCATACTCGCAATCACAAATGCTCCATATGAAATCAAAACGCCCGCCCGGAGCCTGGCGGAACGAGCCCAGCGGAGGACACATGACCACGCCTCAGACCAACCCGGCCGACGATCCGGTCATTGCGGCGCCGACCTACCTCGCGGACATTCGCAACTACTTCCGGCCCGAGGACGTGGCCCACATGGCCGCCAAGGGAATCGAGCTCGGCACCTACGACGGGGTGAAGAGGAACGCCCTCGTGGTGTTCACCCACACCGCGCCGCCGAACGCGGACATGCCCCCGGATGCGGCCGGGAGATGGAGCGCCAACCGCTCACAGACGTTCAAGAACTGGATCGTCAACGGCTTCCCCCTCGGTACCGCGCCGGCCGGGCCCCCGCCGCCGGGCCCGGCCCCGACCCGGCTGCGCAAGGACATCACGACCCTGACGGACGACGAGTTCACCCTCCTCGCGACGGCGTTCAACGGCGTACTGGCCCGCGACATCGAGGCCCCGGACGGCTACTTCGTCCTCGCCGGGAAGCACGGCCTCCCGGAGAGCTGGTGCCTGCACCACGAGAACCGCTTCAACCCCTGGCACCGTCAGTACCTGATCGAGTTCGAGGACGCGCTGCGCTCCGTCCCGGGCTGCGCGGACGTCACGCTCCCCTACTGGGACATCTCGACCCCGCTGCCGGGCCGCCTGCAGCACCCGCCGTTCGACCAGTACGTCCTGCCGGCCGATCCCGGCAGCACCGTGAATCCGCCCGTGCCCGGGTACTTCCCGTACACGACCCAGCGCTACTCGCTCGCCGGCATCGCGAAGAACCTCAGTAAGTACAACGTCCTCGGAGAGATCACCACCTCGTTGGCCCAGTCGCTGTGGGGTGCGTACAACACGAACGGCTACCAGGACTTCTCGATCCAGGCCCACGACGGCGGCCACGGCTCGATCGGGCCGACGATGGGCGACCAGAACGTTTCCTCCTTCGATCCGGTGTTCTGGTTCTTCCACTGCAACATCGACCGGCTCTGGCTGAGCTGGCAGACGAACACCGACGCGACCACACTCGCCGGATTCCGCACCACACTGGCGGGGCAGGACGACACCTGGCTCAAGACCTCCCCCTTCGACTCGCTGCCACCCTTCACCCAGACCGCCGAGCAAATGATCGCCACCGACATCTCGTACGACCGCCTGGAACTCATCAGCCACGCGGAGGGTGACATGGAGAACCTGTCCGGAAGCATCGATGCCGTCCGCACCTTCGCGTTCCGGAGATCCGACCCGGTATCGGTGCGGATCAAGGGGATCGACCGGCTGAACATCCCAGGGTCGTTCAGCGTGACCCTGCTCGCCGACGGCGAGCCGATCGCGTCGCGATTCTTCCTCCAGCCGAACAACCCACGGGGCTGTGAGACGTGCGTGAAGAACGGCATCATCAACCTTGACTTCCGAATGTCCCAGGACCAGTTGCTCGACCGGACGCTGTCCGTCCGGATCGACGTGGCGGGGCACTCTGACGAGATCGGCACTGCCTTCCCGCTTTCCCGGGCGGGCAATCCGACCATCAACGCGCGGCTACTGGTCGGCGAAGCGTAGGAGTCGCGCTGCCCCGTTCACCCTGGAGCCCTGGGATCCGTGGGACCCAGGGCTCCCAGCTGCAACCGGTCGTTCGTCGAGCCCGCCCTGAACGCCTACGGCTACCGGCGGGTCCGCGCCGAACTGCTCGACCGCCTGGTCGACGGCACCGACGCCCAGCGCGCCGGGGCGGCCCGGGCCTGGCACTGGACGGCGCTCCCCCTCGACCCCGGCGGACCGCTCGGCGACCGGTTGTCCTCGCGAGGTGGGCGCAGGCCTCACGACGCCCGGCATCCCACGCGTATCCACCGACTGGCGGGGAGCGTCGTTCCAAGCGTGCGCTATTCCTCCGCCGAAGCCTCAGCGGTACCGTGCATCGGCTAGGGCTGGGGTCCCGCGAACCAGCTGGCGACCTCGAGTGCCTGCTGCAGGGCTGCTCCGAAGAGGTCGGGGTGGGTCTCGGCCAAGGACCGCCGGATCCCGACGGCCTCCTGCACGGCTGCCAGGCCTTCCACTCGCCGACCCATATAGCCGAGCCGGATGGAGAGGTTGACGAGGGCGCTGGCGAGGTCGGGCAGGTAGGCGTCCGGGCTGGTCTCGGCCAGGGCGCGGTAGTGGACGACGGCCTCCTGCATGGCGTTCACGGCCTCCTCTGCCCGTCCTGCCCGAGCCAGGTCGTGGGAGAGATAACCGAGGGCGCTGGCGAGGTCGGGGAGATGGGCGTCCGGGTTGGTCTCGGCGAGGGCGCGGTAGTGGACGACAGCCTCCCCGGCTGTAGCCAGACTCTCGGCTCCCCGCCCCGCCTGGGCCAGACCGACGGCGAGGGTGCGAAGGGCCCACGCAAGGTCCGACGGATCCGAATCGGGGTCGGTGCGCGCGAGGGTTCGGCAGAGGTCGACGGCTTCCTGGCCTACGGCCAGACTCTCCTCCCGTCGTTCCGTCTCAACCAGGCCAGCGGTGAGGTTGGTCAGCGCCTTGGCCAGGCCGGGGCGGTGGGTGCCGGGGTCGGTCTGGACGAGGGTCCGGTAGTGGTCGACGGCCTCCTGAGCTGCGGCCACGCACTCCTGACCCCGCCCGACCTGGCCCAGGCTGGCGGCGAGGTTGTTGAGGGCCCCGGCGAGGTCGGGGAGGTGGCGGTCGGGTTCGCTCTGGACGAGGACGCGGCGGAGGTCGACGGCTTCCTGGGCGGCGGCCAGACTCTCAGGCCACCGCCCGGCCTTGCCCAAGTAGATGGAGAGGTTGTACAGGGCCCTGGCGAGGGCGGGGAAAGGAGTATCGGGGTAGTTGCGGACGAGAACGCGGCAGAGGTCGACGGCCTTCTGGGCGGCTGCCAGGCTTTCGTCCCGCTGCCCGAGCGCGTCCAGGTCGATCGAACGGTTGATGAGGTCTATGGCGAGGTGCGCTGCAACGTCGCTTTCGACGGACGTGGACCAGGCTGCGGGGCCGGTCGTGGTGGTCCGGGTCGCGGCGGTGCCGTCTTCCGTGTTCGGGGGCTCCTCCGGCCGGTGGATGTGTGTGGCCGGCAGCGGGTCGCGGTGGGGATGCCGGGTGTCGGGGCTTGTTGTGGCCAGTGTTCGGTAGCAGTCGGTGGCTTCTTGACGAGCGGCCAGGGCCGGCCGGTGGCGGCCGTTGTCCTCCAGTCGGACGGAGTGGTTCTTCAGTGACCTGGCGAGGCCGGGCAGGTGTGCCTCGGGGTCTTCTTCGACGAGGCGGCGCCAGAGGTCCACGGCTTCCTGGCCTGCGGCCAGGCCCTCCGGGTGCTGTCCTGCTTGCCAGTGTCCGAGGGCGAGGTTGTCCAGGGCGGTGGCAAGGCCTGGCAGGTGTTCCGAGCCCGTCGTGACGAGTGCGCGGTGGGCGAGGACGGCCAGCCGGCCGGTTTGGACGCATTCGTCGGTGCGCTCCGCCATGGCCAGCCGGTTGACGAGGATGTCCAGGGCGGTGACGTAGTCGGCCAGGTGGGCGTCCGGGTTCTTCCTGACGAGTGTTTCGCGAGCACTCGCGGCCAGTCGGATCGCTTCCAGGGATTCCTCGTGCCGTCCCGAACTGAGCAGGTGGACGGAGAGTTCGGTCGAGGCCGTGGCGAGGTCGGGCAGGTACTGAGTGAGGCCGGCCGCGACAAGCGCGCGGAAGCCGAGAACGGCCGTCTCGTTCTGCTTCATGCTCTCCTCGACTCGTCCGACCGCTGCGAGCCGACCGGCGAGAACGTGGCGGGCAACCGACATGCCGGGCAGGTGAGCCCCGGGAGTCGCCTGGCCGTCGAGCAGGTAGGCCTTCGGGTTCGTCGTCGCGAATGCGCAGTGGAGACTGACAGCCTCCCTGCTCGCCTCCAGGCCTTCCTCGTGCCTCCCCGTCGCCCCCAGTCGGCCGGCGAGGCGGGTCAGGGCATTGGCGAGGTGGGGCAGGTAGGTGTGCGAGTTCGGGCTCGCCGCGATGAGCGCGCGATATGCGCCGACCGATTCCCGGCAGGTGACGAGACCATCGTCGGCGCGGCCCACCGCGAACAGCCTGTCGGCGTAGACGGTCAGGAGGGCAGCGAAGTCGGGAAGGTAGTCGCTCGCATGGTCCGAGTCGTAATCGGGCAGGTACTTTTCAGGATGTGCCGCGGCGAGTGCACCGATCGCTTCCTGGATCGCTGCCAGGCCTTCCTCGTGCCTCTCCACCGAGCCCAGGTGGACGGCTCGGTTCGCCAGGGCCCGGGCGAGTTCGGGCAGATACTTCTGCGGCTTGGCCGCGCCGAGCACGTTCCAGGCTCGCACGGATTCCAGGCCTGCGGCCAGTCCGTCCTCCTCGCGCCCGAACCCGATCAAGCGGCCGGCGAGCATCCCGGCAGCGGCAGCGAACTCCGGCAGACAGGCGTTCCCCTGCGCCGAGACCACGGTGTCCCACGTGTCCACGGCCTCCTGGAGCGCGGCCAGACTCTCCTCCGAACGCCGCACCGCCTCCAGCATCACGGCGAGGATCATCAAGGCCCTGGCGAGGTCGGGCAAGTAGGTCCGCCCGTCGGCCTCGGCCAGCGTCCGGCAGTGACCGACGCCTTCCAGAGCTGCCGCGAGTCCTTCCTCCTGCTCACCGTAGGAGCCCAATAGGTTGGCCTGCTCGCTCAGTGACCAGGCGAATTCGGCCAGGTAGGCGTCCGAGTTCGCCGACGCCAGCGATCGGTAGAGGTCGGTTGCCTCCCGGCGTGCGGCCAGGCCGTCTGCCTGATGCCCCGTCTTCACCAGTTGGCTGGAGTAGTTGTGCAGGGCTCCGGCGAGGGCTCGCACGTCCTCGTCCTCGCCGGACCTGGCCAACGTTCGGCAACAGCCCACCGCCTCCCGGGACACGGCCAGGCTCTGCTGCGCGTGCCCGGCCAGGCTCAGTTGGAGGGCGTAACTGTCCAGGAACGCGGCGAGGTTGAAGAGGTAGACCGGATCCGCATCGGCGAGGGCGCGCCACGTGGGCTCGGCCTCCTGAGCGGTGGCCAGAGCCTGGTCCAGTCGTCCTGCCACCGTGAGCTCGCGAGCGAGGAGGGACAACGACCTTGCGAGGCCGGCCAGGTAGCGGGTTTCGTTCCCCTCGGTTGCGATGAGCCTGCGGTAGGCCCTGACGGCCTCGTCGGCCAGGGCCAGCGACTCCCGATGCCGCCCGGCGCTTCCGAGAAAGAGGGATTGGGTGTGTATCGCCTCGGCGAGGTCGGGCAGGTGTTCACGCGGATTTTCCCGGTTGAGCAGCCGGTAGCGGCCAGTGAGGACTTCGCTGAGGCGGAGGGCGACAGGGTTGAGGCGTCGGCTGTAGTCGGGCAGGTCGTGCGAGAGGGCGGTGAGGTCGCCGAGGGAGGTGGAGGGGTCGGCGACGATGGAGTCGAGGGCGGCGATCAGTGGGGCGGGATGGCCGGTCCGGGTCGTCGTGGTGATGACGTGGGGAACGATCCGGCGGTATCGCGTGCACAGATCGGTCAAGCGGGCATCGAGCCGGGACCGGAAGGCGGGGTGGGCAGCGGCACGGCTGTAGACGGTCAGCAACTGGGTGACCTGGCTGTCGTCGGCGCCCTCGACGAGTTGTTCGGCAAGGGCCGGGCCGGCGTCCAGGACGCGCCCGGCATGCCGCTCGGCGAGCCGGTCGGGCTCGAGGCCGCCCCACAGCCGGCCCGGGCCGGCAGGTGGGTAGAGAGCTCCGATCCACGCGGTGACAGCATCGCGGCGATCACGGGTCTGGTCGGCCAGAGCCGGCAGTCGGCTCCAGATCCGGTCGGCCTGCTCCCGGTCGTCGGCGCCGACCAGATGGGCGGCGGCCAGCGCCGTCTCCAGCGTTCCGGGGCTCAGCAAGGGCTCCAGACCACGTTCAACGGCGTTGCCGTGCCAGTAGCGGCGCTCATGGCGCAGAAGCCGGTCCTCCACCATCTGCGCCTCGTTCCCCGGCGAACCGCCGTCTGCGGAGCCGACCTGATCGGTCGGCTCGGCGGTGTCGAGCAGGTCCGCGAGAGCGGTCATCTGCAAGGTGAGGGCGTTTCCGTAGCCGTCCTGGTCGAGCGGTGGCGGGCGTAGCGTGTCGGCCACCGACGGCCAGTCGCGTTGGGCCAGCCCCTGAACGCGAGGGAGGGCATCGGCGAAAGCGTGTGCGGCGGTGCGGTAGGCGTGGGGCCGGTTCGCGAGGTCTGGCTCCAGCGGGGCCAGGAAGCGGACGGTGGCGGTATGGAGATGATCCTCAGCGAGGCTTGTGGCGCTCTTTGCGTGGTCCCACCAGTCGCCGTCGGTGCGGGCGAGGAGAAGGAGTTTCAGGGGCGTGTTGGCGGGGTGGTCGGCGGCGGCCTCGACGAGGGCAGTGAGCTGGTCGGTGCGGGTCTCGGCGTAGTCGAGGACGACCAGCAGCGGCCTGGCCGCGTGCCGGAGTTCTCGTAGTTGTTCCGCGCGGGCGGTGGTGCGTGGCCACAGGACGGCCCAGCCGTCGGCGGCGAGCAGGTGGGCGAGGTGGTGGGCGAGGCGGGTCTTGCCCTGTCCGCCCGGGCCGTGCAGGAGCCAGGCGCCGAAGCCGCCCAGCCGGCACCAGGCCTGCAGTTCGGTGAGGAGGTCGTGGCGGCCGTGGAAGGGGACGGTCTGGTGGCGGGCCTGGAGAAGGGCTGCGGGTGAGGGCGGGCGCTGGGTGCGGTCGGGGTCCTGGGCGCGGTCGGCGAGATCCTGGAACTCCACGGCCTGCAGACCTCCGCTGGGTCCGACGTCCCACTCCGCGAGGGCGGCGCGGAAGGCGGGGTCGTGGTGGAGGACGTAGGCGGGCACCGCGTTCAACCGGCCGTGGGCGGAGTGGGCGCGGTCGGCGGCGACGACGCCGGTCAGGAGGCGGTCGCAGAACACCGCAGCCCCCGACAGTCCGGCGAACGGCGAGGTACCGTCCGCCTGCCACACCGGCGGGGGCTGGTCGAGATCGATGACGTGCTGGTTGCCGACAAAGCCCGTGCCGGGGTTGAGGCGGCCGCGCAGTTGCTCGGCCTCCACGGCCCGGCCGGGCCGCTGGGCGATGTCGGGGGTGCCCCAGGTCTCGCACGGGGTGCCGGGGCGGTCCGTGACGGCGCGGCCCCAGCGCACCCCGGCGGTGGGCAGCTGCCAGTGGGCGCTGTCGCCGACCAGGACCAGCGACGCGTCGTCGCGCCCACCCGGAGTGCCGGACCACACCACCCGGCCCTCCGCCGTGCCGGTGCCACCGGGGTGGAACACCTTCACCCGGGTGCCGAACGGTCCGGCGACGTGGCCGGACGTGAGGACCAGGCGCCCGCCGACCGCGTACCCCGACCCACGCCCGCCTGGCCCGTTCACGCCGGCAAGCCGTACCCGCTCCACCCGAACCCCCTACCGCTCGGCCCGCGTACCGCCACGTGGCCGCGGGCGGATCATGTGGCGCCGGCCGCGGCCCCGGTTCTCAGCCGTCGATGCGCCCGATGCTGTTGCCGGGGCCCTCCGGAACCGGTGCCGCGGAGTGGACCAGAAGGTCGGTACCGTCGGGGCGCCTGGGGGTGAGGGTGAAGGACACCCGGTGGGTACGGCCCCGTGAGACCCCGGTCTCGGTCTCGGCGCCGACCGCCCACAGCTTGAAGCCGGCCTTGGCCTTCGCGTCGACTCGCAGCTCGACCTCGAACTCCATCTCCACTGGCCCGACCGCGAACACCACCCCGGGGTCGTCACCCGCCCTCGCAGCTGCTTCGAGCAGTTCGTCGCGTACCGCCGCGACCGCGTCCGCCAGCGGAACATCCACCTGACACACCCCCAACGATCCTGACGGTCCGTCATTCGATGCGAACACCGTAGACGCAGGACCTGCCCCGGCGCAGCCACTCCGGCCGATCCCCGCAGCCGCTCCCAGGCAGGCCGCAGGGGCCGATGACGTGGAGAGGGGCCACCGCATGGTTTCATCCAACGCAGCATCGTGGCGTTGATCCGTATCAGCCCAGGTAGAGCAGTCCAGCGACAGCCCAACACCGGCTACCCCAGGCCTGCGACCGTGCCACCGCCGTGCCTGTCGGCGCGGATCTGATGCAGCCGCCGCAACTCCGCCTACTTGTCGTAGTGGGACGGCACAATCGCACTGGCGCGAACTGAGTCAGCCGCTTTCCGAACGTGCCAGGACCGCGGCGGCTTCGGGGGGAGTCCACCTTCGGGACTGGCTGTGCGAGGCAGTCGCGGCACCTGCGGACGACGACCGGCCGCTGCCGGCACGGGCGAGCACCTCGCCGTCCCCGTTCGACGAGGAGCCGACGATCGCGATCCTCGAGATCGGCCTCGGTCTGCCGTGGCCCGAGACCGCGGACCGGTCGGTGCCGGTCCAGCTCGGTGACCTGCCGGTCGACCGGTGCGGCATGGTCATCGGCGACGCCGCAGCGCGGGACGCCTGGACCGGGATGAACGACGAACCGGCCGGCGGACTCGCCGACGTCACCTACTGGGGTAGGTAGGAGGACGACGCGAACGCGCAGTTCGGCGGCGAACGCATCCCACAATATGGCGTCGACGGACCGCACGGCTGGCTCGACCTCCCGCTGGCCAACGCAGCCGCCCGCGCCGCCGAACTCACCGCCTGGAACAACCGCCTCCACGGCAAGGGCCTCATGGTCTCGGTAGACATGCACACCGACTACCATCGCTTCCGCCGGGCCGGATGGCATCACCCGCTCCTCGTCGGTGCGATCGAGGTCGCCGGCTGCCCGGTGCTCGGCATCGAGTGGGGCCAGGGTGACCACTCCATGCGGCACCGCGGCGAACGGGACGCCGGCCAGGTCTACCCGGTCACGCTCGAAGCCGACGAGGTCGGAGAGATGGTTTTTCGGTGGACCGTCCCACCCTACGACTTCGCCGACGAAGACGAGTGACGAGCCCAACTCCGAGGATCCATCACTCACGTGAGACAGATCAGCCCCGACACGCGTGGTGCAGGAGCCTGAGCGCATTAGGGCCACAGCGGTGACCTGCGGCACGAACCACAAGAACCTATAACCTGCAAGGTCGTCGACCCCTCCTGGCCAACTCCCCTGCCCCGGCCAGCTTCCAGACTGCTGACGAATCACTCCTCCCCCTGTATACCGATCAACTGTCGTCCTTCCGAGCCCAGCACCCCCGACCGGCCGACCGGCTCGGCGAGGCCAGTCGCCAGCCAAGGAATCGACACGGAAGAATCGAGACGGGACGGCACGTCCGGGTCGGTGAGCCAGGTCTCCCCGGTCAGCCCGAGGCCTCTCCGGATACCCGCACTGCGTCGAGGTACCCCGCGTTGATGAGGGCGTCCCGGAGATCCGAGATGTGCTGGTCGTAGCGGGTGTCGGTGGGGTTCATCTGGACTGCCCGGGCCAGCATGAGCAAGCTGTTGAGGGAGTACGGAGAATGACCCTGCTCCACGGCGCTCCGCCAGCGATCCCGAGCCACCTCTCGCCAAGGTCACGATACGTACGAGACCAGATGGATTGTCAGGCCGTCCGGGTAGCCTGTCGGCTGTGCACGAGATGACGGACCCGGTCGCCGCCCGGCGCGCGGCGAAGGCCGTGGAACGAGAGCGCCTGACACGGGCAAATGAACGCCGGGAGGGGCAGAGTCCCTCGGGTGTGAGCGGTTTCGTCCTGCGCAAGTGGCGTTGGCTCGGTGTCGGGGGCAGCGAGGCCGTCGAAGCCGTGCTGGCAATGCTTTCGGAGATGGTGGCGCTCGCCGGAATACCCGAAACGGAGAGGGCAGTGCTCACGCGGGCGCTCGGAGGGGATCCGGACCGCGAGGTCTTGTTGCCCGCGGTCCAGACCGGGCTGAGCCACCTGTCGGCGGCGTCGGTCCTCGGCCACATGCGCAACCTCTGGGGCACCGGAGTGCGCTGGATCAACGAGGCGGGCCTGGAACGGTGCCGATTGCTGTGTTCGACAGCGCCCGGCCTGGACCTCGTCGGCAAGCGTGCCCTCTCAGTGACAGGCGGTCCCGCATACTCCCTCTTTGCGACCGCGGTCACCCGTGGCGCGATCCCCATCCCCAACCGCTTCCTGGACGAGCTTCTCGCCTGGGCTCCGCTGACCGTCATCGACGATCTGATAGACCGTGGTGGTCTCCTGGCCGAGGACATGCCCTGGCAGGCACGCGATGACCAGGAGAGTCTCTATCTGCGTGCGCGCCTCGTACCGGAGAAGACTACCGATGAGGAGGCGCGACAACTCGGCTGGCAGGCCTATCTACGCCGACAGGCCTTCATGAGCGGCGAGACGCTCATCCGGCAGGAACCGGACGATCCGTGGGACCTCCTGTACGACGTCGTACTGGACGGAGACACAGCCGCTCTCGATGCGCTTGACGCCGCTCTGCCCCGAGCCCAGCAGATCGAATTGCGCGATCTCAAGTCGGGCGCTGTGTCCGGTCAATGGCCGCTGAGCATGGGTGAGGACCGCGGGCTCTGGCGCCTGATGGCAACTCTGTGGAAGCCACAGGAGCTCATCGACGCCGGACGCAGTCCCTTCTACGCACTCGTCGGCGCGAACCGGGCTTACAACCTGGTCAGGGCCGGCGAGACGGAGGCGGCGGCACTTCAGGCGCATTCCCTCACCCGCGGCGGTAGCGGCCGGAAGGTCCCCGCAGAGCTGGTCCAGGAGGGGCATGCCATCGCCGCGTACGCGGCGATGCAACAGAGCGAGACGCTCGAATCGGCTGTAGCACGGAAGAAACTGCTCGACTCCGCCGAAGAACACGCCGAGAAGGCTGCGGCGCAGCGCGGTGCCGCAGCCGAGCGGAACCTCCGGCTCCTGCGCGCGTGGAGGGGGACGAAGCGGAACGACCGCAGCCCGTTCAGCAATCCGTTCCTTGACATCGGTCTGGATCACGGTGCCGACGGTTGGGAGGAACGTTGCCGGGAGATATTCCGTCACCACGAGGGAGATGCCAAGGCCCAGTCCGCTCTGAACTTGGCCGAGGACCGTATTCGTGGCGCGCTGCGCGAAGAAGCGGGCTGGGATGTCTTCTACCGGTTGCCACTTGACCCGCCGCGGTACGTCATACCCTCTCAGGTGCCGCGACATCTTGTGCCTCCGGTGGAAGCCCTGCCCCGCCGGACCCCGATGACAAGTGCCGACGAGTTGGAGGCCATCCGCGCCCGCGCCGCCGTCGAACTCCTCGGCGATTTCCGGACTACTGCCCCCCATCTCGACCGCCACAGTTCCCCGCGATGACCGCTGCGACGTCCGCTTCCTGGTTCACCGCCCCTACCCGAACGAAGCAGAGCCGAGCCTGATGTCTGCAAAGAATGAGAAGTCTCCCAGGAGCGAGCGCCCCCGCCTCCGCTGCCCAGTCTGCGGCCGGGTACTGGCCGGTGCGAGGAGTTCGGAGCCACCCCATAAACCTGGGGGCCTGAGGCGTCACAGGAAACGGGGCTCCCAGCCCTCGGCCGAGTCGGTGCGGACGAGCGCTGGTGATTCTCCCGTCCGCCCCGACCCGATCGACGCGATGACGGTGATCAAGGGAGTTGTGGAACGCGTCCCGGAGGCGCTGGAGGCTGCCGGGTCCGACGAGGTGCCGCCGCCTGGGGTGCTTGCCGCGGCCGTGCGCAAGGCGGTGCTGGACGAATTCCGTACGCGCGCCCAGTTTGCCGGACGCCTCGCCGAAATCGACGCGCTGCTTCGGTCCCGCGCCGGAGACAGCCGCGAGGTGGTCGAGAGTGCGATGAGCGCACATCTGCGAGAACTGCGGCTGCTGCGAGTCACGGAACCAGAAGCAAGCGACCGGTTCGTAGTGACGGAGGGCACGGGAGACGCCCTCGAGTTGCTGAGTCCGGCATACGTCGACGAGTTGACAGGGAAAGTCATTCTTGCGGGACAACTCCGGCGCGTCGCCGGCCCCGCTGCTACGGGGTGGGGGGAGGAAGCATGACGGCAGCCGGAATTGACTTCGGGACCACCAACTCTGTCGCCGCACAGTGGAACGGCGAGTACGTCGAATTGCTCGAGGTCGGTGGGCAAGGCCTGGACGCCAACTGGAGGCGCAGGGGCTTCGAGCTGCTCTACCCGTCGGTTGTCGGCACGAGTTCCCTGCGGCCGGGCACGCTATTCGGTTGGGAGGCGAAACTCCGTTCTGAGCAGGCCGTCGAGGCGTGCAAGCGGATGCTGCGGGAGGAACCGTTCGTCAAGCTGGGCGGTGAACGGTTCGCTGCGACCACCGCCGCGGCCGGCGTCTTCCACGCCATCGCCAGGGCCGCCGAGGAGGAAGCCGCCACCGAGATCCGCGAGGCCGTCGTCACGGTGCCCGCCAACGCGACCGGCGCGGCCCGGTTCCGTACGCGCGAGGCAGCCCGTGCCGCCGGAATCACGGTCCGCACGCTGCTGAACGAACCGACGGCAGCTGCGATCGCTTACGCCCACGAGATGGAGGTCGACGGCGAGTTCCTGGTCTTCGACTGGGGCGGCGGCACGATGGACGCCACCCTGCTCCTGCACGACGACGGTTTCTTCGACGAAAAGGCGAGCCGAGGAGTGAGCCGCCTCGGCGGCCTGGAGATCGACGCTCGGCTGCGCAGCATGGTCCTCGACCGGGCGCCCGCTCGCGGGCGCTGGAGCGATTCAGAGAAGCGGATGTTCGCCCTTGACATTGAGCGGGCCAAGATCCTGCTCTCCCATCAAGAGTCGGTCGGCGTCCAGACGCCTGACGGTGCCCTCGTCGAGATCGGACAGGACGAGTTCTCCGAGGCCATCCAGGACCTCATCAGCCGTGCGCTCGATCCCGTGGAAGAATGCCTGGAGCAGGCCCGGATGGATCCCCGGGATCTCACTGCCGTACTGATGATCGGTGGCAGCAGCCAGATCCCAGCGGTACGCACCGCGGTCTCCGAAGCGCTCGACTGCGAACTCGTCGACACCGCACTGTGCGACCCCATGACTGCGGTGGCCGAAGGAGCCGCGATCAGCGCGGCGGCCATGGACGGCGAGCTGAACAGCATCATCCGTGTGGTCAACACGCACGCCCTCGGCACGATCACCAAGGACCGCGAGGGTCGGCGAGGATTCAGCGCCCTCATCGACCGGAACATGCGCCTGCCCCAGCAGCGCATGAAGTCATACGAACCGCACAAGGACAACGTCTCCCGCCTGACCGTGGAGGTCTGGGAGGGAGACCCGGACCGCGATGTAGACCACCCGGACAACGTCAAACTGGCTGACCTCGTCCTCACGTACCCCCGGCCGTGCACAGGCGAGGATAGGGTCTTCGATCTGGAGTACACCTACAGCAAGGAAGGACTGCTGACCGTCAAGGCGACCCTTCAGAAGACCGGAGAGGTCGTCCTCGACGGAGAAGTGAAGGTGTTCGGGGACGGGAACGTCCTGCCGGAGGTCAGGAAGGAACTCGACCGCCTACTCACCCTCGCCCCGGCTGCCCGGCCCGCCGCCACGCCGACCCACCCGAAGCAAGCCCAGGCCAGCGGCCAGGGGAATGGGGCACCTAAGCCCGCCCCGCCGCATTCCGCACCCCGTTCAGCCCACACGAGCGCCGAGGCGCCGCCGCTCATCGTGGACGGCTCCAACCTTGCTTGGAACGGTCGGCCTCCGCGCACGGCGGGTGGCAAACCGAGCTTCGCGGCACTGGAGGCGGCGATCCGATCACTGCGGTTCAAGCATCCCGACCGCGACATTCATATTGTGGTCGACGCCACGCTGCGCCACGATGTGTCCGCCGGAGAGCGTCTGCTGGTGGAGGCTGCCATCGCTGATGGGAAGGTTGTGCAGCCCCCTGCCGGGACCGAGGGCCGGGGCGACGCGCTGGTGATCAGCATCGCCGACGAGGTCAATGGGGTCATCATCTCAAACGACAACTTCGCGCCGTTCCAGAAGGCGAACCCTTGGCTCCGGAACGCGGGGCGGGTCCTCGGAGCCACTCACTCCCAAGGGGTGTGGGTCTTCAATTGGCGCATACCGAATCCGGCGGCACCCGGCCGGCCGAGGTAACGCGTTCGAGGTAGCGAAGGCGCGGACTGCCGCAATCGATGCGAGGGTTCCGCAGTCCGCGCCAGGACACGAATCGCACCACGGCCGCCCTGTTGCAGGCGTCCTCTACCGCACACCCCATAAACGGCAGCGGTACTGCAGTAGTGCCCTTGGTTGACGACGGCGGGCGCCGGGGCGGCTCGTCCTACTCGACCTGCCTCGAAAGGCTGACTGGTAGGTGCCAACCCTCGGTGGCCGGCGTCATGTAGAGCCTGGCTTTGAGGCCGATCAGCAGTTGGCGGCGGTGTTCCTGGTCGACGTGGGTCCAGGGGCCGGCGAAGCTCTGGCCGGTTTCGACAACGATCCAGGCGGAGGGGCGTTGTGGGAGGGCGGCGAGGCGGCGGCGTTCGTCGACGAGGACTTCGAGGGCTTCGGAGTACTCGTCGTCGCCGCCCGGGTAGTCGAACAGACCGCGACGTTTCTCGTCTCGGAGGTCCTTCATGGCCTGGGCGACATGGTTCAGTTGCTCGGCGTGGTCCTCGCCCGGGACGAACTTCCGGACTGTAATGAGCAGTCCGGCGAGGCGGTCGACCAGTGCGGCGACCGCGGCTGTGACCGCCCCGCCTTGACGGACTGCCCCTTGCACGCGGGCTTGCCGGTTCTCCTGACGCACCGGTAGTACTCGTAGACCCGGCCGTTGCGGGCGTGGTTCTCCTGTCTGCAGAGCGGATCGCCGCATCGGCCGCAATACACCTCCCCGAGCCACGGAGCAGCGCCTTTCGCGTGTTCGCGGGTCACCGAGAGTTCGTCCATCGCGGCCTGGATGGCGGCCCATTCCTCGTCAGTGAAGAGGGGTTGGACGATGCGGGTCGGCAGGTCCTTCTCGTCGCGGGCGAGTTTGCGGGCTTTGGACGAGTTGTAGCCCATGGTGACCGGGGAGTGGAGGATCTTGCCGATGCTGTAGGCGTTCCACTGGTTGGCCGGTGGGGCCTTGCGCTCGCTCGCGTACGTGTCGCCCTGGTGCTTGAAGACATAGGTGGCGGGAGTGTCGAAGCCTGCGGTTTCCAGAGCCGCAGCGATCATCCACTGGCTCTGCCCCCTTCAGCAGCCTGCCCATGTGGCGGACGGCCTCGGAGGTAACCGGTTCCTGCTCCAACGTCCGACCGCCACGCGGCCGGTCGACGATCCGGTACCCGGACGGCGGCTGCCCTCCCGCCCAACGGTCCGTCTTCCGCAAGTGCTTGTGCGCACCGGCCACCCTCGCCTTGATCCGCTTCAGCTCCCTCTCCGCGAAGATCGACGCCAGCATCAGGAACACCTTCGCCAACTCGTTCCCAAACGACGACTCCTTCCCGTTGCGGTAGTCCAGGGTGATCCCGTCATCGGTGAACACCAGGACCTTGTGGTCCTCCTCCGCCCAGTGCGCCACCTCCACGTAGCCCTGACCAGGGAAATTCCCTTTCACGAATTCTCCGCCCCGGCCCGTGAACCGGCCGGTCCCGGGAACCCGCACAGAGCCGTCACTCCTCCTGCGGCAGGATGAAGCGCAGCCGCATTGAGGTGCTGACGATGAAGGGGCGTGATCTATCTCGTCGAGACCTGGGTTGCCAGCTTCGGACCGTTGCCTCACGCCATGGAGAACTTGGTCGGCGTGGCTCCTCGCCGAATCGATGAGGGGTAGGAGCCAGCGGGACAGCCGTCCTGACGCGTCGGTCACCTGTAGAGCAGTACTCGCTTTCGGAGGAGCAGGAACCCGGCTCGGCCGAACATCTGCCGTTTGAGCATCTTGATCCGGTTGACGTGCCCCTCTACGACGCCCGAGTTCCAGGGCAGGGTGAAACCGGCGATGACAGCGTCACGGTCTCGGTCGATGCCCGCGGCGAGGGTGTGGAGGCCGGGCAGGTTGTCGTTGCGGACGGCGTCGAGCCACTCGGGCAGCCGCTGGCCTTGCCGCTCGGTGAGGATCTCGGCGAAGGACCGGACGTGTCCGGTGAGTGCATCCAGTTCGGGGCAGTGGACCAGAACGGCCTTGAGGCGTAGCTGTTCCGCCTCGGTGAGGGTGTCGGGGTGGCGGAGGATCCAGCCAGCAACCGTGCGAGGTGAAGGCGGCGGTGCAGTGACCGGATCTGTCGAGAGACGCTTGGCGCGGAAGTAGGCGCGAACTCGCTGGTAGCTGCCCTTGTAGCCGAGCGGCACGATCTCCTCCCATGCCTTCCAGGCGTTGGGGCAGCCTTGGTTCCAACGATGGTCCAGGTAGGGCTTGTACTCATCGAGTACGGAAGGGCGCCCCTGCCATTGGCCGCGGAAGAGATCCTCGGGTGCGGTGGCGTCGGCGAGGAGCTTGACAGTGCGGTACGTCATGCCGAGTTGGCGTTGGATCGCGCGGCGGCTGTGACCAGTGGCGAGCAACGCGTGGACGGCCGCATGGTTGGCCCGAGTCCGGTCGGCGAATCGGTGGCCGGCGGGCCACGGCGAGCCAGAGCTGTCGGTGGGGGCATTGGGCTCCTCAACCGGGCGGGGTGGCTCGGGCGCCGTGCCCCGTAGACAAGCTCGGTGATCGGCGACGCACCGTTCAGCGGCCTCGCCGAGGTTGTGCCAAAGATGCCACGGGTCAGCAACCTGGACCCCTGAGGCGCCCCGGCCGTGGCACCTTCCGCGAAGAACGGAGCTCGATCCCGGCAGACGACCTCGATTCCGGGGCGCTGCGCCAGCCACTTGGCCAGGGTGGACGCCTCCCGGTCGGGCAACAGATCAACCGGCCGTCGAGTCTCGACATCGACCAGAATCGTCCCGTAGACGCGGCCCTTGCGCATGGCGTACTCATCGACGCCGACCACCCGTGGTGTCGGCGTCTCCGGGTCAGGCAACGCGTCGAGCAACCGCAACACCGCGCTGCGGCTGACGGACACCCCGAAGACCCGTGCCATCCGGGCGCCGGCCCGGCCAGCGAGGGCGAGACCGACCGCGGCAAGCGTCGAACGCAACCGCTCGGTCCACCTGCTGTGCCTCCGCGTCAACCCTGACATCTGCTCGGCGAACGTCCGCCGTCCGCATGAATCGTCCGAACAGAAGAACCTGCGGACCCGAAGGCAGAGGACCACCCGCCGTCCCGCACTGGGTACGTCGGCTGGAAACCGCAGGTAGGAGCTGTGTATTCGACTCGATCGGCTCCCACAGTCAGAACACGCTGCCCCAGCGGCCGTACTTCGGGCCCCGATGCTGATCGCCTCGTCGTTCAAGTCCACCGATAGTACGGCCACGTCCGCGATGGACGGGAACAACAGCTCCTCCAGCCGAGGCAACGTCTCTTCCACGACGCCGCACTGTCGCCCACACCAAGATCGGCACTGGTCATTTTCAGGCAAGTTCTCGAAGGCCGATCCGAGCGTCATCGTCACTCAGCGTGCGCGCTTCACGGAAAGCGAGCCAGAACCCGTTCTCATGAACAGAGCCACAGCCGGTGTCCCTCGTGGTTGGTCATGATGGCCGCGAAGGTGCGGACGTGGCCGGAGGCGGCCGCGAGCTCGGATGAGCGGGTCAGTAGCGCCTTGAGCTGCCGCTGGTCGTCCTCGCGCAGGTGGTCGGGATGACTGGTGATCCACCGGGTGGCCTGACGGGGCGAGGGCGGCCGGGAAATCGGCGGCGTGGTCCCGGCCCGGCGGTCGGGCCGCAGCAGCCGAACATGGCTCTGCCATTTATGGCGCGCCGTGGGTTCGGGTGGCTCCGGTACCGACTGTCAGCCGTCCAGGATCACTGTTATCTCACGTGTGGCCGAGCGAATGGTGATCTCGCGCTCTCCGCGGCCTACTGCGCGATCAAGTTTCTTGATCTCCGCCCAGGTGAATCCCGCGCGCCGGTAGCCCCTCAACTGTTTGCGCGTCAGGTGGACGATGTCGTCCTTGCTTGCGGTCGTCATCCCAGGATGCCAATGACGCGCCGATCCGCCGGTCATCTTGCTCATCGAGCGCCTCAAACAGGTTGGCGCAGACGTCCTCCCAGGCTAGCTACGTCACATCACCTGGACGGCAACATCGCGAAACCCCGTGGGCCTGGGGGGCGGTGGCGTGAGGTGCGGCCCACAGGGGGATCACCTCGAGGGTGGCGGCGGAGTTGCGGGAAGCGTTCCCGGAGATGGGCACAGGGGCGCGGGTGGTACGCCGGCTGGTCCGAGCGCGGGGGTTCACGGCGTTCACGGAGGTCATGGTCAGCAACATACTGGCCGGGTCCGACAGGTCATTCCGTTGTGCTGAGAAGCCGTTGTCATACCGATCACGAGGCCTGCCGATCGAACGAGAGTCCGAGCCGCACCGAAGCCAGTGCGGTCTATCCGCAGAAGCTGAACCCTCGTCGTGTTCCGGGCCGGACTCAGTCCCACCACAGGACGGCCCTGCCGGACGGGCTCACTGCGCGCATCGAGTCCGGCGCAAGCGGCACCGTTACCTGACGCGGAGCGGGCGCGGTCCGACGGCGCCGGTCCCCCGGAGGCCGGCGGTCGCCGTTCGCCTGGGGCCCGCCCGGAGGCGGGTGGCGCGGCTCCTGCCGCGCCACCCGCTGATCACACCGTGGCCGGGTCCTGCGGAACGGGCTCGGGGCTGATGCGGGACCGGCGGCCGGGGTCTGTCCGGCCGTCTTCGGGCCCGTGCCGCTCTGGGCATCAGCAGGGCACCACCACACTGGTGCTGATCGGGTGGGTGTACCAGCCGTCTGCGGAGACGGAGAAGGTCGCGGTGACGGTCGAGCCGCACGGGACGGTGCCGCCGTAGCCGGCGATCTCCAGCGTGGTGGCCCGGAAGAGCAGGGACTGCTGCACGGTGCCGAGCGATTCGCCGCCCTCGATGTCGGTGGTCAGGGCCGCGTCGACCAGCTTCGTCCGCAGGGGCGGGCTGTCGGGGCTCGGCGGGCCGGCCAGGCCGATCCGGCCGGTGAACTGGACGCCGTCCTCGGTGACCGTGTAGCAGAGCTTGGTCCAGAGGCCGGACTGCAGGCCGGAGGCGTCGCAGACCTCCGTGGCGGTCTCGGCCGTGGCGGTGGTGGCGGCGGTACCGGCAGCGACGGCCGGGGTCGCGCCGGCGAGAGCGAGTGCCAGGGCACCCGTAGCGGCGGCCGTCGTCAGCATCTTGCGAGTCATGAGGTGCTTCTCCTGTGTGCAGAGCTCCTGGTCCGTCCAGCAGCACTGTTATGTGATATTGCACTATCTCTCTGTAGTCAAGACATCGCTCATCTGAATGGAGTGAGTCCGGTTGGCATGGATTTGGTACGTGGAATCCGGATGTTTAATTCGCCCCTGCTGACGGTTACCCACCCTCCCCAAGGCCGTGGTCCAGGTGGGCGAGGTGCGCCCAGGCCCCCGCAGCGGCATCCCGGAACTGCTCGCGTTCGGAGGTCGCCCACTCACCCCGCCCCACCCGCAGAGCCCACTCCCGCGCTCTGCCGCGCTCACCCCACCAGTCCCGGACCAGCTCCGAGCTCCAAGTGACGGTCGCCGTCCCCTCCGTACGCCCCGAAGGGGTCACACGCCCCGGCGCAGGTCAACTCGTGGACGCCGACGACCTCGACCGGCTGACGGTAGACGAACTATCGGATCCCAGTAGGTCATGATCCGCAGGATGCCGGATCGCCGGTGCGCAACAGCCACCTCGGTGCTGGAGGCGCAGATCCTGCGGGACCTGGCCGCCGTGCTCGGCCGCACCCCGGAGGAGCTGGCGATCGAGCACGCGGCCGGCGTTCTGCCGATCCCCTCCGAGCCGCCGGCGGACTGGGGGCTGTTCGACGGCCCGCCGGACCTGGCCGCACGAGGGCACCGGCCGGCGAAATGTCGAATCCGCGTTCCGCGGCGCGGAGGCCGACCTCCATCTGTCCTCGCGGCGAGTCGAACTGCGCGATTTCTGACAGCCCCACACACAGGCAGGGCTCCTCAGGAGGCTGGGCCCAGGGGCCACTTGGGGAAGAGCAGGAGCCGGTCGGGCCGGTCCAGGTGAACCGACTCCCCGTCCCGATCATCCGCACGATCTCCCCCGGGAGCCACTCCTGGTCGAGGCCGGGCAGGGCGGTGGGCGGGGGGCGCCGCGGGCCTGCTCGGCAGCTTCCGCGATCAGCAGGGGGAGGATCCTGGCCGGGGTGCCCGAAGTCATGATCGGGGACCTACTGGGTGTTCGGTGAGGACCGGCGGACCTAATACGTCGGCTCGTCGTGGCGGGTGCCAGTGACGCGGACGGCGACGTTGCCGCACTTGGGGGCGGTGTCGACGATGCGGTGGGCCTGTGTGTACATCCGATCGGCAGGGGCCTTGGAAGGCCCCTGCGCGACGTCCCAGTGGTAGTTGGTGTCCCACCGCCGGGAGGCCCGCGCTGCGGCACCGAGGCAGATGGCTCCGAAGGGGACGGGGGCTGCTCCTGGGTTCACGCCTGCTGCTGGGCGCGAACGGTTTCACGGTCCGGGCCGGTCGCCGTGGTCGTCGGCGGTGTGGTGCGGGGCCAGGTCCAGGCGTACCGCAGGACGAGGGCGAGAACGATCACTTCCAGTGCGACGCCGAGGCCGTAGAAGTACGTCCAGGACTCGCCCACCGCGTTGAATGCCGCGAAGGGGACCTGTACCGAGGCCACGACGAGGTTCGTGATGCGGTTCGCCCGGGCGGGCAGCGTCATGGACAGCACGACCATGAGGATCGGGATCGCCATGATCGCGAGGAAGGTGGTCAACAAGGTCTGGCTGATGTCGAACTCCCAGACGACGCCGCCCTTGATGTCATCGATGACGCCGGGCTTGAAGAAGGCGAGAATGTCCACGTAGACGTACAGGAACATGAAGCTCGTCCACGCTGCGGCGAGCTTGACTCTCACCGGGATCCGCGGGTCTTCCAGTGCGGTGGTGGTGGGTTGACGTGTTCTCATCGTGGGCTCCGTCGTTGTGGTGGGGATCGGTAGGTCCACGGTCGCCGAGCCCGGCGGCGGGTGCATCGGTGTCGAGGCCGGACCCGTCTCGGCTGTTGGGAGGAGCGGCGTCTCGTTCTTTCGGTCGGTCCCCGACGCCTCGGCGGTCCCTAGACTGGGCGTGTGACCACCAACGCCCTGAGTTCGCTGTGGGCCGAGCCCCGCGCCACGGACGCTCCCGAACGGGTGTCGCGCGACTGGGTGCTGGTCGGGGTGTTGACGGTGACGGCGCTGCTCGAGGGAGTCCTCCGGGGCGACGTCGCCTGGCGGCCGTTCGCGACGATCGTGGCGGTCGGGCTTGCGCCGGTGCTGCTGTGGCGGCGTACCCACCCGTTGGCCTGTGTCGTGGTGGCCTTCGGCACCGTGCTGGCGTTGGGACTGGCGAGCCTGCTGGGCGGGGCCCCGAGCGTGGGCCTCGACACGATGATCTACCTCCTGGTGCTCGTCTACGCGCTGGTCCGCTGGGGCTCGGGACGCGAGATCGTGATCGGCCTGGCGGTGGTGGCGGTCGCTGCGGGAATCGGTACGGTCGCCGACTACACCGGGCCGGCCGACGTCATCGGCGGGTTCGCCGTCCTGGCGGCGGCGGCGGACGGAGCGGCGTTCCGCTACCGCGCCGAGAGCTGGCGCCGGGCGTTGGAGCAGAGCCGCAGCGAGGAGCGGGTCCGCCTCGCGCGCGAGCTGCACGACATGGTCGCCCACCACGTCTCGGCGATCGCTGTGCAGGCGCAGGCGGGCCGGGCGACGGCCGGGCAGCGACCTGAAGCGGCGCTCGAGGCGCTGGCGGTCATCGAAGGGGAAGCGTCGCGGACGCTCGTGGAGATGCGGGCGATGGTCCGGGTGCTGCGCGACGGAGCGCCGGCGGAGTACGCCCCCCAGCCCGGCGTTGCCGACCTGCTGTCCCTCGCCCGACGCGCCCCGGTCCCGGTCGTCGACGTAGAGTTGCCGGACGACCTGGACGAACTTCCGCCCCAGGTCGACGCGGCGGTCTACCGGCTGGCGCAGGAGGCGCTGACCAACGCCCTGCGGCACGCCCACAACGCCTCGCGTGTCGAGATCCGGGTCGTCGGGGGCGCGGGAAGGCTGCGACTACGCGTGACCGACGACGGACAGATCGACCCGGCACGGTCGGTGAACCACGGCTTCGGGCTGCTGGGGATGACCGAGCGTGCGCAGCTGCTCGGCGGCACGCTGCGGGCCGGGCCGGCACCCGAGGGCGGGTGGGCGGTCGACGCCGAACTGCCGACGAAGGTACGCCGATGACGGTGCGCGTGCTGGTGGCCGACGACCAGGATCTGGTGCGTACCGGCCTGTCGATGATCCTTGACGCGCAGCCCGACATCGAGGTCGTCGGCCAGGCCGCCGACGGCCACGCCGCCGTCGAGCTGGCGCATCGGCTCCGCCCCGACGTGTGCCTGGTCGACATCCAGATGCCAGGGCTCGACGGCATCGAGGTGACCAAGCTCCTCGCGGGGCGGGGCGTCCCGGACCCGATCGCGGTAGTGGTGATCACGACATTCGACCTCGACGAGTACGTCCAGGGCGCGCTCCGGGCCGGCGCCCGAGGCTTTCTGCTCAAGGACGCCGGGCCGGCGCTGCTCGTCCAGGCCGTCCATGCCGCCGCCGTCGGCGATGCCCTGATCGCGCCGAACATCACCCGGCGGCTGCTGGCCACCCTCGCCGCCAGGGAACCGTCGAGCCGGCGGACCCAACCGGTCGAGCCGCTCACCGAACGCGAGGAGGAGGTGCTGAGGCTGGTCGCCCGCGGCCGCACGAACGCCGAGATCGCCGCCGAGCTGTTCATCGGCTTGACGACCGCCAAGACCCACGTCGCCAGTCTGCTGACCAAAATCGGCGCCCGGAACAGGGTTGAAATCGCCATGTGGGCGTACGACACCGGCCGGGTGGGGGAATGAACCGAACCTGACGTTCATGCACGACGACTTATTCCCGGCCTACCACGCGGCGAACACAACAAAAGGCCGCTTTCGCGTCTCCGCGAAAACGGCCCACGCCCTGCATGATGCTGATCTGAAACAACAGGATTTGTACCTGCGCCCCCGCCACCAAGGTGGTCCCGTCAGCTCCCGACCGAAAGGCTGGGGTGGGATCTCGCGACCACGAGTCGCAGAATCAGGGCTCCTGCTTCACTAATCTGCATATTTACCTCCTCGCGATCGCTTCTTGCCGGTAAGTTCTCCGGCACCTTCCAGGTTACTCCGGTAGAGCGCGAATTCGGGCCTGTCAGGCGCACGAATACCGTCGCGCGGTTTCACCGCCGCGGGCGCGGCCGCACCGGCCCGCGGGTGCTGCGGGTCCGGTCGGCCCGGGTCGGGCAGGAGGCATGGACCCAGGGGTGCACTTTCGGGGATGGGAGCGACAGGTGCCGACGGTGTAGGGAGGGGAGGACAGCGGTAGGCGACCGGGAGGGCCAGTGCGCGCGAGGGCGGACGATCGCAGGGGGAACGGCGGCGAGCGGGTCGGCGGAGGTGACCGCAGGACCCGGGAGGCGCGGGTGAGCGGGCCCGTGGTGGGGGCGATGTCCCCGGAGCAGGCCCGTGAGCTGCAGCGGAGCATCGGCAACGCGGTCGTGGCCCGGATGGCGCGGGGCGGGCGGGGGGAACAGGGCCCGGAGCCTGTCCAGCGGTCCGGTGTGCACGAGGTGCTGCGGGGGGCCGGGCGGCCGCTGCAAGGGCCGGTGCGCGAGGAGATGGAGGGGCGGCTCGGGGCGGACTTCTCCGATGTGCGGCTGCACACCGGCGCGGCCGCCCAGCGGTCCGCCGCCGAGATCGGTGCGCGGGCCTACACGTCCGGCCGGGACGTCGTCATCGGGCGTGGGGGCGGCGACCGGCACACCCTCGCGCACGAGTTGACCCATGTGATCCAGCAGCGGAAGGGGGCCGTCGCCGGTACCGACCGGGGGGACGGGCTGCGGGTCAGCGATCCCGGTGACTCCTTCGAGCGCGAGGCCGAGGCCAACGCGCGACGGGTGATGGCGCGGCCGGCGGGCCGGCCGGAGGCGGTCCAGCGGGCGGAGCCGGGCCACGCCGCAGGGGCCGCCGAGCCCGCCGTGCAGCGGAAACTGGGGTTCGAGACGGAGATCGACATGCCCGTCGAGAACGCCAGGGGCGAGAAGTACGAGGGCGACACCGACCTGGCCCAGAGCACAGCGGGCGACTTCAAGCTGGTCTCCGACTCGCGGTCGTTGAACGACGGCGCCGCCTACTCGAACCTGGAGTTCGTGACCGGCGCGGTCGCGGTCGTCGGCACCGCCGGCGAGTCCGGGCCGGAGACCCTCGAACAGCTGGTCGACGAGATCAGGACGGTGCGCGAGGCGTTCTACGGGCAGACCGGGAAGACCCCGCTGGCGGGCATGGGCCTGGAGCTGGAGATCCTGCCCGCGGGGCAGGACGCCCGGATCGCCCCGGACCTCGACTTCCCGGACTACGCCGGCGCCCCGGGCATGGGCGACGGGCTGTTCGTCCACTACTCGGTCGGTGTGCCGCTCGCCGGGATGCCGATGTTCTTCGACCACCTCCGGGATGCCGCTCCCCAGGCCCCGGGGGCGCCGCTCCCCCGCGCCCGGTTCCGGCTCTCGCAGTCGAAGACGTTCGCCGAGCAGGTCGTGGCCCGGTACGTGCAGGGCCAGGAGTCGGCGCGCAAGCGCAAGCGGCTGGAGACGGACGCCCTGGACGGCTACAGCCAGCTGTTCTTCATGCAGGTCGCGGCCATGGCCGACTACCTCGCGCAGGACCAGGACCAGGGCCAGATCAAGAACCTGACGGTCGTGCTGTCCCGCTCGCAGCTCACGGACGTCCGCGCGCTCCTCGACCCCGGGTTCCAGGACTTCCTGTCGGCCAACAGCGAGGTGATCGTCGACCTGCTCGCACACTTCCAGGAGGATCCCGGCGACGGCAGCGCGAACCTGGAGTTCCGCGACGAGGCCACCCGGGAGATCGACGGCCTCCCGGTGTCCCTCCTCACGTTCGCCGAGTCGACGCTGAAGGGCGTCCCCCAGATCCCTCAGCAGAGCGTGTTCGGCGGCATGAACCAGATCGCCCCGCACGAGGAGGAGGGCGCCATGATGGTCCCCTTCGAGATCAGGACCATGGGCTCCCTGATGAAGACCTGGGACGAGCTCAAGGCCGAGCTGCGGGACCTCGCGAGCTGGGCGGAGGAGGCGTACCGGCACGACCGGTCGCTGGCCGGCGACACGGCCCGCAGGCGCGCCGGTTCGTGACGCGTCCCGGCATCCGACGAGGGCCGGCCCGTAGCGCGGGCCGGCCCTCGGTACTCACCGATACGCCGGGGACGGCCGCCGTCCTGCCCCGTCGGCGCCCGAACGGTCGGGCGGGCGCCGATGAGGGATCGGATCCAGCCGTATTTGAGTGACCGTCAGGTTCACATTCGAACGTCCGGCCGGAGCCGCCCGGGGCCGCCGAAATGAGGATGTACGGTCACGCGCAAGGTGCCCTCCCGGCGTCCGAACCGTCGGTTTTCAGCCGGAATGACGCAGGCTCACCTTTTCTCACGGGACAACCTGACAGACGATGCGTACGGCATCTGTTCACCTGAGGTCGCTCAACACACCGCTCACGTTGAGCACCTCGTGGCACTCCTGGGCCTGCAGGCCAGTGGCCGGAGTGCCCGGCTTCGCACAGGTCACCTGGACCGTCACGGTCTGGTTCTCAGTGATCCTGATGGGGGTGACCCAGTGGTAGTCCTGGTTACGGAACGTCTCCAGCGCGATCGTCGTGATCTTGCGGTCGCCGAACCCGATCGTCACGACGCCCTCGTCGCCCTGGAAGTTGGCGACGACGATGTCCGTGATCCCGAACGCCTTGCCCACGGGCACGACGTAGGTGCCGACCTTGGTCTCCCCGCCGGCCGTGGTCAGGTCGATGGTGGCCGAACTCTGCTGCCCGCCACCCGATCCGGTCCCGATGTCGCCGCCCGTCCCGGTGCCCGTTCCCGTTCCGGTGCCCGTTCCCGCGCCGGTACCGCCGACGCCCGCCCCGGGCCGGGTGCTCCCGGCCCCGGAGCCCGGCTGCCCGGGGCCCGCCGCCGGGGTCCGGCCGGCGGCCGGCTCCTCGGTGGGGGTCGACTGCTGCTGCACCGCCTGGTCGGCGGCCTCCTTCGCGGTGCTGCGCACGGCGGGACGCACCAGCAGGAACCAGGCCAGCAGCAGCGCGAGGAGCGCCGCCAGGACCGCCAGCAGCCAGGTCGGGAAGATCGGTATCTGGACGAACTCGGCCTCCGGGCGCGGTCGCTCCCGGTCGTCCTCAGTGGCGTCACCGGCCTCGTCGGCCCGGGCCCCGGCCTTCGCCACGGTCTCCGCCCCGGCCTTCGCGCCGCTCTCCGCTCCGGCCTTCGCCCCGGTCGCTGCCACGGTCTCGGCCACGGTGACGGTGAACGGCCAGGTGGCCGCCTTCCCGAACCACACGGGCCTCCCGGCGCGGACCCGCAGCGCCACCTCCACCGACTCGCCCGGCTCCAGCTTCGGAGCCGGGGGGCGGATGTCGAACTTCAGGTCCTCGCCGGGCTGGGCCGGGGTGAATCCCACCTGGACGGGGCGGTTGCCCTCGTTGTGGACGGCGAGGCGGTAGCGTCCGCGCAGCCAGCCGTGGCGGCGCTTGGGAGCGCTCTCGGCCCGGAGCTGCCGGAATCCCTCGACCCGTACGGTGGTCTCGGGGACCTTGACCGCCTCGGGGTGCTCGGTGGGCAGGACCCGTACGGCCAGTGGCACCTCGCCCGCCCGCACCCGCGGCGAACGCGGGGGCGCCAGACGGATGGTCACCGTTTCCGAGGTGCCGGGGTAGAGCGAGACGCGGTCGGGCTCGACCGTCGTCCAGGCCGCGCAGTCACCGACGACTTCCAGGCGGTACGCCTCGACGATGTCGCCGTCGTTGCGAACGGTCAGGCTGGTGGTCGCGGTACCGCCCGGCGTCACCGTCACCGACGGGATGTCGAGGCCGGGCGCACCGGGGCTGGGAGTGGCTGCTGGGGTCGTCACGCCGCGACGCTACGCCGCCGCCCCGCCCGCCTCCACGGACGCGGGGGCAAGGCCCCGGGCAGCCGCGATGCCCCCGCGAACTCCACCCAACTCCCCCACCCAGGAGCTTTGTTGCCGTTGGACCTCGCAGGACTCCCCTCATACGCATCATGGAACAGGTACGCCTCATGCTCCACACCGACCTCATCGGCACCGTCCACCCGTCCGGCACCGGCACCACGCGGCCGACCGTCCCGCCCCAGGGCCGCGCCCCGGCCCACGGCCCCGCCCACGGCCCGGCCCACGCCCGGGCCGCGCACAACGCGGCGGCCGGCGAGCCCGGCGGACGGGTCACCGTGGCCGTGTACGCCTCGGACCCGGTCCTGCACGTCGGGATCGTCCAACAGCTGCGCCAGCGGCCCGAGATAGAACTGGTCGACGGCGCCGACGCGCACGAAGCGCGGGTCTCGCTCGTCGCCGTGGACAGCGTGGACGACGAGACGACCGCCCTGCTGTACCGGCTGCGCCACAACTCCGCCACCCGCACCGGGCTCGTGGTCGGCACCTTCGACTCCGGTGACGCCCTGCAGCGCGCCATCGAGTGCGGGGTCACCGCGGTGCTGCGGCGCGCGGAGGCCGACCAGGACCGGCTGCTGCGGCTGGTCCTGGCGATGGCGAACGGTGAGGGCGTCCTGCCCGGCGACCTGCTCGCGAAGCTCCTCGACCACGTCGGCAGCCTGCAGCGGTCGGCCCTCGACCCGCACGCGGTGTCCCTGTCCACGCTGACCCCGCGCGAGGCGGACATGCTGCGCCTGGTGTCGGAGGGCCTGGACACCGCGGAGATCGCGCGCAACACCTCGTACTCCGAACGGACCGTCAAGAACGTCCTGCACGAGGTCATCACCCGGCTCCAGTTGCGCAACCGCTCCCACGCCGTCGGCTACGCGCTGCGCAACGGGCTGATCTGACCGGACCGGACCGGCACCGGCTGCCCGAAAGCGCAGCCGGTGCTTCCCCCGGGCGCGGCCCCGGGGCCCTGCCGGTCCGCGGCCGCGGACCGGCAGGGTGGCACGGTCGGACATGGATGCTGGACCGGACTGTGAGGTGGACCGTGATGGGCACGGGTGGCTCCGGCCGTCGGCGACACCACTGGAGCAGGGCCGGTGCGGCGCTGCTGCTGCTGGTGCCCCTGCTCGCGGTGACGACGGCCGCCGGGCCGGGCGGCGCCGGGGACCGGCCCCCCGCGGCCGGCACCGGGGCCCGGGCCGCGGCGGCCGATGCCGGGGAGAGCCGGATCGCGTACGCCGGTACCCGCCACCGGAGCCTCGGCCGGGTGGCGACGGACGCCACGAGCCCCCCGCTGTTCGGCGAGGGCCCGGCGCACTTCGACGTCCAGCCCGCCGCCCTGGGCGACCGGCTGGTCTTCGCGAGCCGCCGCGACGAGCAGGCCCCGCAGGTCTACCTGCGCTCCGCCGACGGCTCGGTGCACCGCCTGACCAGCGGTCTGGACGCGGCGAACCCGCGGCTGACGCCGGACGGCCGGTCGGTCGTCTTCGACGCGGCCCGGCCCGCCGGGGCCGGTGGCACCCAGCGCGACCTGTGGCTGGTGCGCACCGACGGCACCGGCCTCACCCGGCTGACCGACACCCCCGCGAACGAGGAGCACCCCACGGTCTCGCCCGACGGCGCGCGGCTGGCGTACTCCTCCGACGCCGACCGGGCCGCCGGCCGGCAGGTCTACGTCCGGCCGCTGCGGGGCGGGCCCGCCACCCGGGTCTCCGACCCCGCCGACGGCGCGGGCACCGAGCCGGTGTGGAACCCGGTGGACGGGGCGGCGACCCGGGACCGGATCGCGTACACCGCCACCGGACCGGACGGGCCCCGGCTGCGGTGGACCGACGGGCGCACCGGCGGGCCGCTGCTGGCAGGCCCGCGGGCCCAGTGGCGCACGCACGGGGCAAGCTGGCTGCCCGACGGGAACGACCTGCTCTTCCTCAGCCCGGACCGGACCTGTACCTGTGAGGGCGACTGGGACCACGTCTTCCGGGTGAAGGCGCTCTCGGAGGACGAACCGACGGTGGTGCTCAGCGAGGACCGCGAGGTCGGCCCTGCCACCTGGCTCGGCCCGCTCCAGGGCGGTGGCGCGGTGGTCGAACGCGTCTCGGCGGACGGCCCGCACGTGGTGACCCTGCAGGACGTCCGGCCGGACGGCTCCGACCCCCGTGACCTCGGCCGGACCGTGCTCAAGGAGGACCCGGCGGCCGACACCGAGACGGATCCGGTGAAGGACCCGCTGTTCCGGCCCGCCACCGGGTACGACCCGTGGACCGAGCGGCAGAACTACACACCCGACGGCCGCCGGATCGTGGTGACCCGCTTCGAGGACGCGCCGGCCGGACCGAACCTGCCGGCCGGGCGGATCGAACGGATCTGGATCGCGGACGCCGACGGCTCCGGCCCGACGGCGCTCCCGCTGGCGGGCCGCGGCCCCAGGGACTGGGACACCGATCCGACCTTCTCCCCGGACGGCCGGTACCTGGCCTTCACCCGGACCTCCCCCGGCGGGGTCGGCGACGCCTCCGGTCCCGGACGGATCCTGATCGCGGACGCCGCCACCGGCGTGGTCCGGGGCGTGATCGTCCCGCCCGAGGGGCAGCTCCAGGGCGGCGACGCCCAGCCCACCTGGTCCTCCGACGGCACGACCCTGGCGTTCACCCGCAACCAGGTGATCAACGGCGGCGGGGGCAACAAGCACGTGTGGACCGTGCCCGTGGACCGTCTGGACCGGCAGCGCGACCTGAGCGCCGCCCACTGCCCCGGCGCCTGCGAGGTCGTCGACGACAGCCCGGCGTTCTCCCCGGACGGCGCCACCATCGCCTTCAACCGCAAGAACGGCGCCGGCCGGGTCGACGAGCGCAACGGGATCCTGCTGGTCGCCGCGGCGGGCGGCGGCTGCCGGGTGCTGCTGCCCGACGCGGCCCGCGACCGGCCGGGGGCCTGCGGCCGGGAGCTGCCCGACACCACCGCCACCGGGCCCTTCCAGCCCCGCGACGCCGCCTGGAGCTCCGACGGCAGGACGCTGGTGATCAGCTCCCGGGCCGCCCTGGCCGCCAACAGCCCGGAGAAGCTGTCCCTGGTGGACGCGGTCTCCGGGGCCCGCACCCCGCTCACCGCCGGGCTGCCGGGCCGCCAGAAGGAACCGGGCGTCCAGCAGTCCGTGGACCTCGCGGTCCAGGCACCCGGTACGGCCGCGCCGCTCACCGCGGGCGACTCCGGGACCGTCCGGGTGGACGTCGTCAACCACGGCCCGGCCGCCTCGCCCGGGACGAGGCTGACCGTCGCGCCCCCGACCGGGGTGACCGTCACGGGCCTCGCCGCGCCCGGCGCCACCTGTGACGCGGCGGCGCTGGTCTGCGCCCTGGGCGTGCTGCGCCCGGGCGCCACCGTGCCGGTCACGGTCACCGTCACCGGGGTCGAGCCCGGCGACCAGCCCCTGGACTGGTCGGTCACCGGAGCCGTGCTCGACCCCCGTCCCAGCGACAACACCGGCCGGACCGTGGTGCCGGTGCGCCCGGCGCCGGCCCCGCCGACGCCGACGGGGGACCCGACGGCAAGCCCGACCCCGACGCCGACACCGACGGCAGCTCCGCCGACGACCCCGGTG
>NZ_JZWY01001350.1:0-512 GCF_000966955.1 Streptomyces sp. NRRL S-495 | reverse complement strand
CCGGGTCCTCGCCCGGATGCGCGAGCACCCCGCCGCCGACGCCACCCCCGCCCCCGGCACCCCGCCCCTGGACCCCGTCCCCCTGCTCGCCCACCTCGCCGCCGCCGACCCCGGCCGGCTCACCGGCTGGCTCGCCGACCTCACCGCCCACCACCACCTCGACACCCCCGACGCCGGCCACTGGCCCCGCTTCGCCCACCCCCTGCTCGCCGACGCCGTCCTCACCGGCCACGCCCCCGGCCACCGCGCCGACGTCCACCTCGCCGCCGCCGAACACCTCCACCACGCCGGAGCCCCCGACGAACTCGTCGCCGGCCACCTCCTGCTCACCCCCGCCCCCGCCCCCCACTGGGCCGCGGACACCCTGCGCCGCGCCGCCCGCGGAGCCGCCGACACCGACCGCCCCGCCGACGCCGTCGCCCTGCTGCGCCGCGTCCTCGCCGAACCCCTCAGCGACCGCCGACGCGGACTGCTGCTCTCCGAACTCGGCAGCCTCGAAGTCACCCTCGGCC
>NZ_JZWY01001349.1:0-663 GCF_000966955.1 Streptomyces sp. NRRL S-495 | reverse complement strand
GCCTCGAAGTCACCCTCGGCCCCGCCGAACGCACCATCGGCCTGCGCCACCTCGCCGAGGCCGTCCACCTCCAGCAGACCGACGAAGGCGTCTTCCGCGCCGCCGGCACCCTCGGCGCCGTACTCGCCACCCGCGGCGACACCGCCGCCGCCATCGAACTCATGGACGAATTGGCGCACCGGTTCGCCGACCAGGAGGACGTCCTGCACGCCGTCCAGGCCGCCACCGCGCAGATCGCCGCCCACGACGGCCGCAGCTGGCTCCAGGTCGTCGAAGGCGTCCAGCGCCTCGCCGCCCGCACCCCGCACCGGCTCGCACCGCCCGCCTACGCGCTGCTCACCGAGTTCGACGCCACCAGCGGCCTGCTCGCCGCGACCGAGGTCGGCGAACGCGTCCGCGAGCTCGAAGCCTCCCCCGTCGACCCGCTCTGCCGCTCCTACCTGCTGGTCTCCCTCGCCACCCTGTCCCAGTGGGCCGACCTCCTCGACGAGGCCGACGACCTGGTCGTCCGCGGCCTCTCCTGCTTCCGCGGCGGCCCCCTCGACCCCGGCTACCAGTGCCTGCTCAGCGTCCGCGCCGAGACCAGGATCATGCGCGGCGAGTACCAGGCCCTGCTCGACGACTACGCCCTCACCGCCCCCGGCTCCTCCGCCGGCACCGCGC
>NZ_JZWY01001348.1:0-791 GCF_000966955.1 Streptomyces sp. NRRL S-495 | reverse complement strand
GTCCGACAGGAGAAGGGGCGTGGCACCGAGTACCCCGGGGTACTCGGTGCCACGCCCCTTCTCGTTCGCAGTTCGCAGTTCGCAGTTCACCATTCGCCGTTCGCCGCCCGCTGGCCGGCCGAAAGCCGCGGCCCCCGAGGGAGCCGCGGCCGCCGTCACTCCGCGAACGCCGCCAGGTGCTGGGTGAACCCGCCCTGGTTCGGCGGCAGCGGCCGCGGTTCGAGGGGCGGCACCCGCTCCGGCTCCTCCGGCGACAGCACCGTCAGCTCCGGCTGCTCCACGCCCTCGGCCGCCCCGCTGAGCCGGACCCGGGTGCCCACCGGCACGGTGGAGCGCAGGCCGCTGACGATGCACCAGACGTCGAAGCCCTCGGACATCCGGATCAGCGACTTCTGCCGGGCCAGCGGCGTACGGGCCTGCTCGACGGCGCACCGCCGCACCACCCCGGTGCCCTCGCTGCGCTCCAGCCGCAGCTCGGTGGAGCCGCAGGTGGGGCAGAGCAGCCGCTGGAAGGTCGGATTGTGGCACCAGTCGCAGCGCTGGAAGTACAGCGGAGCGCTCTCGGTGTCGGCGTCGATGGCTGAGTGGACCACGGTGTCATCTCCCTGCGTTTGTACGGGCCCGGTGCTACGGCTACCGCCAAAAAGAGGATAGGGAACTCAGTGCCGCTCTGTGAAGGCACTGAGTTCCCTTTTCCTTGCGCACGTGCATAATGAAGGGTACTGAGTACCGTCGTGAACGTCGTGAAACAGGAGTGGCCGCTCATGAGCCAGGACTTCGATCTCTTCCGG
>NZ_JZWY01001347.1:0-806 GCF_000966955.1 Streptomyces sp. NRRL S-495 | reverse complement strand
CCCCCTCCTCGACCGCGATCGATCCGTGGTCGTACCCGGTCACGATGTCACCCGTGTTTCCGGCGCGCGTACGGTCGGCACAGCCCGCGTAGTGCTGCCGGAGTGACTCGGCCAGGGCGACCGCCTCGGCCTCGGTCGGCAGGACGAGGGCGTGCTCGTAGGCCGAGGCCGTCTCCGAGGTGTTGAATCCGGCGCTCCAGACGCTCTCCACCGGGATGTCGTTGGTGTTGTACTGCCAGAAACAGGGGCCCGTGGTGTTCCACCCGGGCTCGTCGGACGCCCCGCCCATCCAGGGCAGCGAGTCCGGCGGCAGGTCAGCGATGTCGATCATCCCCGGCTGCGCCGACGTGTCGACGGGTGTCGCGCCCGCCACCGGCGCCGCCACCGCGACCACCAGCAGGGCGACGCCCGCCCCGCGCGCCCATGTACGAATCCCCGACCTCATCCGTCCACCTCCGTGTGCACAGCTGCGGAAAGGCCCCCGCCCGATCGGGACCGGGGCACCCGTCCAGCATGCGAAACCCCGCCCGACGGGGAGGGGTGGGCACGAACGGTGTCCTGAATCCCCCGTCCTGAGCACAGGATCTGACCGAAAAGGCCACATCGGCCACTTGGCCGGGCACCCCGAAGCGGGATCGCGGCATGATGGGCGGCATGACCGATCAGACGGACGAGTGGTCACCCTCTTCTCCTACGAGAGCCTCCCTGGCTGCCCGCAGCTGGCGCGGCTGACGGCGGATTGACTGCGCGACCGCGGCATCGACTGGATGCCGTTCAGCCCGGACGAGATCAGGATCGACCTGGCT
>NZ_JZWY01001346.1:0-825 GCF_000966955.1 Streptomyces sp. NRRL S-495 | reverse complement strand
GTGAGCAGCGCGGCCAGGCCGGCCTGGAGGGTCATGAACATCGTCACCCGGTGCTCGCGCGCCAGGGCGGTCAGAGCGCGGTGGAGCTCGGCGCCGAGCGGGAGCACCACCCGGTCGCCGCGGTGGGAGCTGTCGGCCCGCCGGGGGCGGTCGACCGGCAGCGCGATCTCCTCCGGCAGTCCGGCCAGTACCTCGCGCCAGTGGGCGAGCTGGCGGGCGGCCGGGCTCTGCGGGTCGGCCTCGTCGCCGAGCAGCTCGCGCTGCCAGAGCGCGTAGTCGGCGTACTGGACCGGCAGCGGGCGCAGCGCGGGGGCGGTGCCGTCGCGGCGGGCCGCATAGGCGGCGGCGAGGTCGCGCAGCAGCGGCTCCATCGAGCGGCCGTCACCGGCGATGTGGTGCAGGACGAGGACGAGCAGGTGCTCCTCCTGCATCTCCTCCCCCTGCTCCTGCTCCTGCGCGCCGTCGGCGGCGGGCAGCAGCAGGGCCCGCAGCGGCAGGTCGGCAGCGAGGTCGAAGGGCAGGTCCGCGTAGGCCGCCACCTCCGCCGCCGGGTCGGCCGCCGGGGTGGTGCGGTGCTCGAACGGGACCAGGGCCTCGGCGGCCGGGACGATCCGCTGGTACGGCTCGCCGTCCTGCTCGGCGATCACGGTGCGCAGGCTCTCGTGCCGGGCCACCACATCGGTCAGGGCGGCGGCCAGGACGGCGGGGTCGAGCGGGCCGCCGATCCGCAGCGCGAGCGGCAGGTTGTAGAGGCCGGAGGGGCCCTCCATCCGGTCGATCAGCCAGAGCCGGCGCTGCGCGGAGGAGAGCGGCAGCCGCTCGGGG
>NZ_JZWY01001345.1:0-405 GCF_000966955.1 Streptomyces sp. NRRL S-495 | reverse complement strand
CCTCGCCGAAGAGGCCGCAGAGGATCTCCTCGCGGGCCGTGCGGGCCGCGCGGCCGCCGGTGAAGAGGGCGAAGTCGGGGGCGGGCAGGGCCCGCCGGTCGACCTTGCCGCTGCCGGTGAGCGGCAGCGCGTCGAGCGGGACGACGGCGGCCGGGACCATGTGGGCGGGCAGCCACTCGGCGGCGAACCGGCGCAGCTCCTGGGCGAGTTCGGCATCGGGCTCGACTGCGGCGGTGGCGCAGTGGGCGACCAGTCGGCGGTCGCCGTCGGCCCCCTCGTACAGGGTCACCACGGTCTGCCGGACGGCCTCGTGGCGGGTCAGCGCCTGCTCGATCTCGCCGAGTTCGATCCGGAAGCCGCGCAACTTGACCTGGTCGTCGGTGCGGCCGTCCGGGTGCCCGGGGT
>NZ_JZWY01001344.1:0-480 GCF_000966955.1 Streptomyces sp. NRRL S-495 | reverse complement strand
CCGGGCCAGGCTGTGGCCGGCCAGGTACAGCTCGCCGGGCACGCCGACCGGGACCGGCGCCAGGTACTCGTCCAGGACGTGGGCGCGGGTGCCGAGCACGGGGTGGCCGAGCGAGGGGCGCTCGGAGTCCGCGAAGGGCTGGACCAGGGTGTCGACGGTGGCCTCGGTGGGGCCGTAGAGGTTGTGGCCGGTGAGCTGCGGGGTCTCCCGCAGCCTGGTCCAGAGAGCCTGGCCGACGGCCTCGCCGCCGAGCAGCAGCACCTTCGGGGCGCGGCCGGCCGTGCCATCGGCGCCTTCCTCGCCGTCCTCGTCCAGCAGGCCCTCGGCGAGCAGCTGTTCGGCGTAGGAGGGGGTGACGTTGACGGTGGTGATGCCGGTGTCCCGCACATGGCGCACCAGCGCGGCCGCGTCGCGGCGCAACTCGTCGCCGATCAGGTGCAGTTCATGGCCGGCGACCAGCCAGAGCAGGCTGTCCCAGGA
>NZ_JZWY01001343.1:0-254 GCF_000966955.1 Streptomyces sp. NRRL S-495 | reverse complement strand
GTTCACCGCCGCCACCGACAACCGCCCCGCCCAGGCACCGATCCGCTCCCGTGCCACGTCCACGGGCAACGGCAAGGACGCCATACCGCCACGACCCGCCAGCACCTTTATTGCGCGGGAACGCAACGCCACCACACGGGCCGCGTCGTCGAGACTCAGTCCACCCGCCACACAGGCCGCCGCAACCTCACCCTGGGAGTGGCCGACCACGGCGTCCGGGACGACGCCGAAGGAACGCCACACCTCAGCCAGCG
>NZ_JZWY01001342.1:0-829 GCF_000966955.1 Streptomyces sp. NRRL S-495 | reverse complement strand
GCCCACAGCACCGGCTGCACCACATCCACCCGCGCCAACAGCGCCTCCGAACCCAGCGCCTCCGTCAACGACCAATCCACGTAAGGCGCCAGAGCCCGTTCGCACTCCGCCATCCGTCCCGCGAACACCTCCGACCCGGCCAGCAACTCCGCAGCCATCCCCACCCACTGCGAACCCTGACCGGGGAACACCAGCACCGAACGACCGGAGACCAACCCGCCACCGGACACCGCAGTACCCTGCGACAGCGCCTTCACCCCACCGAGCAGCTCGCTCCGGTCCCCGCCCACCACCACCGCACGGTGCTCGAAGGAGGCACGCCCCACCGCCAACGAGTAACCCACGTCCGCCGGATCAAGCCCGGGCTCGGCCACCACCCGAGCCACCAACGCCTCCGCCTGCGCCCGCAGGGCCTCCGCACTGCGCGCCGACACCGGCCACACCACCGCCCCAGGACGCCGAGTACCCTCCGCCGCTCCGACCGGGGCCTCGGCCGGCGCGGATTCCAGGATCACGTGGGCGTTGGTACCGCTGATGCCGAAGGAGGACACCCCCGCCCGGCGCGGACGTCCGGTGTCGTCCCACGTACGGGCCTCCGTCAGCAGCTTCCCGGCTCCCGCGGACCAGTCCACCTCGGGCGTCGGACCGTCCACATGCAACGTCTTCGGCATCACCCCGTGCCGCAGGGCCAGCACCGACTTGATGACACCGCCCACACCCGCCGCGGCCTGCGCATGGCCGATGTTGGACTTCAGCGAACCGATCCACACCGGACGGTCCACCGGACGGTCCTGACCGTACGTCGCCAGCAGCGCCTGCGCCTCGATCG
>NZ_JZWY01001341.1:0-858 GCF_000966955.1 Streptomyces sp. NRRL S-495 | reverse complement strand
GGCGGGGGCGGGGGCGGGGAACCGTGCGTCACCAGGAGTTCGCGACTGCCACCACGCCGCCGTCCACCACGATGTCCTGGCCGGTGATGTAGGCGGCCCGGGGCGAGAGCAGGAAGGCGACGGTCTCGGCGACGTCCGCCGCCTCGCCCAGCCGGCCGAGCGGCACCTGCGCCCGCACGGCGTCCTGCTGGACCGGTTCGGTGACCACCTCGTGGAACATCTCGGTGACGATGTAGCCCGGGCTCACCGAGTTGATCCGGATGCCGCGACCGGCGAAGTCGCTGCCGAGGGTGCGGGCGAGGTTGTGCACGGCGGCCTTGGTCGCCGCGTACACCGGGGCGTTGGGCAGGCCCCGGTGCAGGGTCCAGGAGGCGTTGAGGACGATCGCGGCGCCGCCGCCCGGGGCCTGCTCCAGCAGCGGCAGGGCGTGCTGGACGGTGAAGAAGACGCCTTTGAAGTTGACGTCCACGGTGCGGTCGAAGCTCTCCTCGGTCACCTCGGCCGGGGCCTCGAAGACCCCGACCCCGGCATTGGCGAACACCCCGTGCAGGTGGCCGTACCGCTCCCCCACCCGCTCGGCCAACCGGGCCAGGTCGGCCGGACGGGCCAGGTCGGCCGGACGGGCGGAGTCGGCGCGCACCGCGAACACCCGCTCGGCGGCGGCGGGTCCGGCCCCGGCGAGTCCCGCTCCGACGAGTCCGGCCTCGGCGCGGGCGAGGCGGGCGTCGTCGCGGCCGGTGATCACCACGTTGGCGCCGCGGTCCAGCAGCACCCGCGCGGTGGCGAGGCCCATGCCGCTCGTGCCTCCGGTGACCAGCACGGTTCGGCCGTCGAAGTCCTGGTCCTGGGTGGTGGGGG
>NZ_JZWY01001340.1:0-889 GCF_000966955.1 Streptomyces sp. NRRL S-495 | reverse complement strand
CCGTCGAGGCCAGCGGCGCGGCCGACCGCGCGCTGGCCGCCGAGGACCGCGCCCACCGGGCGGAGAACCGGGCCGCCGAGGCCGGACAGCGCACGGCCGAGGCCGACCACCGGGCGGCGGCCGCCGACCAACGGGCCGAGGCCGCCGAGCAGCGCGCCGCGGCGGCCGAGGCCGGCGTCGCCGCCCTGCTGGCGGAGATCGGCCACCTCGCCACCGAGCGGGTGGCCGCCGCCGCCCTGCGGCTGAGCCACCCCAACGCGCCGATCGCCCGGCCGCTCGACGCCGCCGCCGTCGGCCCCGCCTGCAGGCCGTCCTGGACGCGGCCTCCGCCGCCGTCACCGAGGAGCGGGAGCGCGTCGACGCCGCCGCCCGCTCCGCGATGCGCGGTGCCACCTCCAAGATCCAGACCCTGCTCTACCAGATCCAGAGCCTGGTCCAGCAGCTCCAGGACGACAACGACGACCCCCGGCTGCTGGAGGTCGACTTCCGCAACGAGGTCGCGCTGCGCCGGATCCAGACCGTCGCCGTGCTCTGCGAGGCCTGGCCGGGCCTGGCCCGCACCGACTCGCCGCTCGCCGAGGTGGTGGTCGGCGCGCTCTCCCGGGTGCCCGGCTACGCCCGCATCAAGGTGGCCAACCACCTGCGCGAGGGCCGGCTGGCCGTGGTGGCCCGGGCCGCCGAGCCGGTGGCCATCGCGGTCGCCGAACTGCTCGCCAACGCCACCGCCTACTCGCACCCCGAGACGGACGTCCCGGTCACCCTCCAGCAGGGCGGCCGGGGCGCGCTGGTGATCGTCGACGACAGCGGCATCGGGATGGAGGAGGACCAGCTCCGCCGGGCCCGCCGACTGCTGGCAGGCCCGTCCGACGTGCTGCTCACCGAGCTGGGC
>NZ_JZWY01001339.1:0-598 GCF_000966955.1 Streptomyces sp. NRRL S-495 | reverse complement strand
CTGCTCACCGAGCTGGGCAACCCGCCGCGGACCGGGTTCGCCGTGGTCGGCAAGCTGGCCCGGCAGTACGGCTTCTCCTGCCACGTCGAGCCCTCCCCGTACGGGGGGATGCGCGCCCTGGTTCGGATCCCGGCCGGGCTGCTGACGGTGGTGGACGAGGAGCAGCCGCTGTCGGTGCTCACCCCGCTGCCGCTGCGGTCCGGCGCCGGTCCGGCCGGTCCGGCGCCCACCGCGGGCGGACGCGCCCGCGAGGGTGTCCCGGCGATCCATGTCGTCCCCCCGGTGCCGGACCTGCCGGGCCCGTCGGACCCGCCGCGCCCGTCCGACGGACCGTCGGTGCACGCCGTCCCGCCGGTGCGGGCGGTGCCGGACGAGCCCGCCGCGCCGGACGACGGCACCGGACTTCCCAGCCGCCGCCGGCGTCGGCCGGTGCCCGCGCAGCCCTCGCCCGCCGACGGTGCCGCGGCACCCGCGCCCGGCGCCGTCCGCCCGGTGCGGACGCCCGAGCAGGCGGCCGCCCGCTGGCAGGCGCTCCAGCACGGCACCGGCTCCGGCCGCGCCGCCGTCGCGGAGGCGGAGGCGGAGGCCGACATCGCCG
>NZ_JZWY01001338.1:0-251 GCF_000966955.1 Streptomyces sp. NRRL S-495 | reverse complement strand
AGGGGCGCCAGCCACGGTGCCCGCGAGCAGGGGCAGGCCGCGCTGGACTTCTACACCCAGAGCCGCACCGTCACCCTGCTGCCGGGCGGAGGCGCCTGATGACGACGGCCCTCCCCGACCGGGAGGCGCCCGCGGCGGTGCAGGTCGACACGGTCGACTACCACACGGCCGGCGAGCCGTTCCGGATCGTCGTCGGCGGCGCGCCCGTCATCCCCGGTGACAGCGTCGCCGAGCGGCGGGCGATCGCGATC
>NZ_JZWY01001337.1:0-966 GCF_000966955.1 Streptomyces sp. NRRL S-495 | reverse complement strand
TCGGGGCCGGCGGCACCGCCACCGCGCCCCGGCCGGGCCCGCTGGACGGCATCCGGCAGCTGCTCACCCGTGAGCCGCGCGGCCACGCCGGCATGTACGGCGGTTTCCTGGTGCCGCCGGACGACGACGAGGCCGACCTCGGCGTGCTGTTCTGGCACAAGGACGGCTACTCGACGGCCTGCGGCCACGGCACCATCGCGCTCGGCGCCTGGGCGGTCGACTCCGGACTGGTCGCCGCGCCCGACTACGGCGTCGCCCGGGTCCGGATCGACGTGCCGTCCGGCCGGGTCACCGCGCTGGTCAACCGGGCCGCCGGGCGGACCACCGGGGTGACCTTCCGCAACGTGCCCTCCTGGGTGAGCGAGCTGAAGCTCCCGGTCGAGACCTCGCGCGGCACCGTCGAGGTGGCCGTCGCCCACTCCGGCGCCTGCTACGTCTCGGTGCCGGCCGCGGCCCTCGGGCTCTCGGTGACCCTCGAGCAGCTGCCCGAGCTCACCGCGGTCGGCCGGGAGATCCGGGCCGCCCTGGCCGACTCCCCGGCCGTGCGGCACCCGGTGGACCCGCGGCTGTCCGGCGTCTACGGCGTCATCCTGTTCGACGAGCTCCCGTCGGTGGACGGCGCGCTGAACCAGCGCAACGTCACCGTCTTCGCGGACGGCCAGATCGACCGCTCGCCGTGCGGCTCCGGCAGCTCGGCCCGGCTGGCCGTGCTGGCCGCCGAGGGGCGGCTCGCCCCCGGCGCGGAGCTGCGGCACGAGTCGATCGTCGGCACGGTCTTCGGCGGGCGGGTGCTGCCCGGCGGCGACCCGTGGGGCGACGGCGTGGTCACCGAGGTGACCGGCACCGCGCACCGCACCGGCGAGCACCGCTTCGTGCTCGACCCGCAGGACACGCTCGGCGCGGGATTCCTGCTGTGAGCGGCGACCTGCGGACCGCCCCGGAACCGCCCGGCGTGGCGGCTGAGCC
>NZ_JZWY01001336.1:0-876 GCF_000966955.1 Streptomyces sp. NRRL S-495 | reverse complement strand
GTGGCCTCGCGCGGGCTGATGCCGAAGAACTCCGGCTCGAACACGGCGGCGTCCTGGAGGAATCCGCCCTTGCGCGTGTACGTCCGGCCGACGGCGTCGGGGTCGGGGTCGTAGAGGTTGGCGAGGTCCCAGCCGCGGTCGGTGGGGAAGTCCGAGATGACGTCCGCGCCGTCCAGTGCGGCCCGCCAGAGGCCCTGGGGGGTGGTGATGTCACCGGGGTAACGGCAGGCCATGCCGACGATGACGATGGGGTCGTGGTCGGTGGTGGTGGTGCGGGTGGTGGTGGGGGTGTTGTTGGTGGTGCCTTGGATGTGTTGGTCGAGGTGGTGGGCGAGGGTGGTGAGGGTGGGGTAGTCGAAGACGAGGGTGGAGGGGAGGCGGAGGCCGGTGGTGTTCTGGAGGCGGGTGCGGAGTTCGAGTCCGGTGAGGGAGTCGAAGCCCATGTCGCGGAAGGGTCGGTCGGTGTCGGGGGTGTCGGGGTGTCGGTGGTGGTGTGGCCGAGGACGGTGTTGATGTGGTGGTGGAGGAGGGTGATGAGGGTGGTGTGGCGTTCCTCGGGGGTGAGGGCGGCCATGTCGGTGGTCCAGGTGCCGGTTTGGGGGCTGGTGGTGGTGGCGGTGGGTCGGGTGGGGGTGCGGACGAGGTTGCGGTAGAGGGTGGGGAGGGTGTTGTTGGTGGCGTGGGTGCGGAGGGTGGGGAGGTCGAGTCGGGCGGGGACGAGGGTGGGGTGGGTGGTGGTGAGGGCCTGGTCGAGGAGGTTGAGGCCCTGGGTGGTGCTGAGGGGGGCGAGGCCGGTGCGGCTGAGGCGGCCCAGGTCGGTGCTGTCGAGGTGCCCGGTCATGGAGCTGGCGTCCGCCCACAGGCCCCAGGCCAGCG
>NZ_JZWY01001335.1:0-997 GCF_000966955.1 Streptomyces sp. NRRL S-495 | reverse complement strand
GCTGTCGAGGTGCCCGGTCATGGAGCTGGCGTCCGCCCACAGGCCCCAGGCCAGCGAGGTCGCCGGCAGACCGGCCGCGTGCCGGGCCTGTGCCAGCGCGTCGAGGTAGGCGTTGGCGGCGGCGTAGTTGGCCTGTCCGGCCGTACCGATGACGCCCGCGACCGAGGAGAACACCACGAACGCGGCGAGGTCGGCCTCGGCGGTGAGCTCGTGCAGGAGGTCGGCGGCGTCCGTCTTGGGGCGCAGGACGTTGGCGAGCTGCTCGGCGGTGAGGTTGGTGACGGCGGCGTCGTCGAGGACACCGGCGGCGTGGACGACGGCGGTCAGCGGGTGCTCGGCCGGGACGCCGGCCAGGGCCGCGGCCAGTTGGTCGCGGTCGGCCACGTCGCAGGCGACGAAGGCGGGAGTGGCGCCGAGTTCGACGAGTTCGGTGGCGAACTCCTCGGAACCCCGGGCACCGCTGCGGCTGAGCAGCAGCAGGTGGCGGACGCCGTGCTCGGTGACCAGATGGCGGGCGACCAGCCTGCCCAGGGTGCCGCTCGCGCCGGTGATCAGCACCGTGCCGTTCGGGTCCCAGGTCGGTGCCGGGTCGGCGCCGGAGCTCGCGAGAGCGAGCCGGGGGACGAACACCTGACCCGCCCGGAGGGCCACTTGGGGCTCACCGGTGGCGATGGCGGTGGCGAACGCCTCGTCCGACCAGATGTCGACGTCGATCAGCAGGATGCGGCCCGGCTGTTCGGTCTGGGCGGAGCGGAGCAGGCCCCAGACGGCGGCGGTGACGGGGTCGGGGTGATCGGTGAGGGACCCTTGGGTGAGGACGACCAGCCGGGTGTCCTCGTTGGCGGGGTCGGTGAGGAACTGCTGGGTGAGTTCGAGGACTTCGGTGAGGCGGGTGAACAGATCGCCGTCGGTCTCGACCCGGGCGACCGCGATGTCCTCCGGTACGACGGGATTCTGCGGACGCGGGACCTCGTGCCAACGAAGCTCGTACAGCGGT
>NZ_JZWY01001334.1:0-689 GCF_000966955.1 Streptomyces sp. NRRL S-495 | reverse complement strand
AGCGGTTCGTCGGTGGTGGTGGCGAGTTGGTCGGCGGACATCCGCTGGAGGCGGAGGTCGTCGACGGTGACGACGGGGTGGCCGCCGGTGTCGTAGGCGGTGAGGTGGGCGGCGCCTTCGCCCCGGCGGGTGAGGTGGACGCGCAGGGTGGTGGCGTCGGTGGCGTGGAGCTGGACGCCGTTCCAGGAGAAGGGGACCAGGAGTTCGTCGGCGAGCAGGGGGTGGAGGGCGGCGTCCAGGGCGGCGGGGTGCAGGGCGAAGCCGTCGGCGTCGGTCGGCAGGACGATCTCGGCGTAGAGGTCCTGGCCCTGCTGCCAGAGCGCGGTGAGCCCCTGGAAGGCGGGCCCGTAGCCGTAGCCCAGTGCACCGAGCCGCTGGTAGCTGCCGGTGGTGTCGATGCGTTGGGCGCCGGTGGGGGGCCAGGTGCCGGTGTAGGGGGCGGGGGTGGTGGGGGTGTCGGTGAGGGTGCCGACGGCGTGGCGGGTCCAGTCGTCGGTGGTGTCGGTGTCGGTGGTGTGGGGGCGGGAGTGGATGGTGACGGTGCGTCGGCCGGCTTCGTCGGGGGTGGTGACGGTGACCTGGATGACGCTGTGGGCGGTGTCGGTGAGGACGAGGGGTCGTTCGAGGGTGAGTTCGTCGAGGACGCGGTAGCCGACCTGGTCGGCGGCGTGCAGGGCGAGTTCGACGAA
>NZ_JZWY01001333.1:0-1170 GCF_000966955.1 Streptomyces sp. NRRL S-495 | reverse complement strand
GGCTTGCCGGAGGTGTCGAGGTGCGCGAGGTCGCGCACGATCTCGCCGATGACGGGCTTGTACGCGGGAATGCGGGGGTGCGAGGGCATGTTGGCTCCACTGGTTGCGCTGTGCATTGGGATCGCTACGACCCGTATCCATGGTGAAGCTGGAGAGGCTACGATCGGAAGGTCTTCAACTCTCTAGTTCACGCTGCTTTAAGTGGGGCGATCTTGAAGCGCATCACACTTGACCCGACGTCATCTCCACTTGCCGCCTTCTCTGTTCAACTTCGCAGGTTGCGCGAGGCACAAGGACTCACTCAGGTCGAACTCGGCACGCTAGTTCGATACTCCAGCGTCTACATCTCGAACGTGGAGACGGCAAAGCAGGCCCCCAGCTTAAAGTTCGTCCAGCGGGCCGACGAGGCACTGACAGCTGGCGGGGCGCTGGAGCTGCTGTGGTGGAGCTGGAAGAACGGAGCCCTGATCCCGGGATTCCCCGAGTACACCACCAAGGAGCGCGAGGCGATCTGCATACGGCTCTTCGAGACGAGCATGGTGCCGGGCGTCATGCAACACCCGGACTACTCCTCTGCCTACGAGGCTGCCATCGTGCGCCGAGGCGAGGCCACTCGCATTCAAGCCGATGAACGACTTCAACTCCTCACAGCTCGGAAGAAGTTGCTGGAGCGGACTATGACCATCCATGTGGTTCTGGATGAGGCTGTCCTCCACCGGCCGATCGGCGGTGCAGGTGTCATGGTGCAGCAGATGACCCACCTGGAGAGCTTGTCCGCTCAGCCGAACGTCGTCCTCCAGGTAGCACCGTTCAGCCTGGGTGCAGAGCGCCCCTTCTCGCACTCGGTAACGCTGCTCACCATGCCCAATCGGGCGATGGTCGGATACACCGAGACGCTTCAGCGTGGCTACCTGGAGCAGGACGCCGAGATCGTCGCAGGCTGGGCAAGAAAGTACGATCGACTCCAGGTGGACGCACTTCCCCGGGCGGACAGCCTGACCATGATTCATGAGGCACGGAAGGAACTTGAACGCCATGCACGTTGATCTATCGGGCGCCAGGTGGCGCAAGAGTTCACACAGCAACGGCGGAGGCGGATGCATCGAGGTTGCCGATGGATACGCCGGTGTCATGCCCGTTCGCGATTCCAAGGACCCTCAGGGTCCCTCC
>NZ_JZWY01001332.1:0-936 GCF_000966955.1 Streptomyces sp. NRRL S-495 | reverse complement strand
TCCTTCGTCACCGCCGTCCAGGATGGCGAGTTCGGCACCGTCTGAACCCCAGCACCACCGATGAGCCCCGACCGCTGAACCGGTCGGGGCTCACCTTGCTCTCCACCCGTGCGCGTACTCGATGTTCAGAACGCCGGGCCCCTTCACCGGCCCCTTCGCCGTCAGGTCCCCCGCGTGATGCAGCATGACGCTGTCGTACGCCGACCACGGAGTCCCCGCCAGCGCACGAGCCGGACCCTCCCGCACCAGCGAATGCACCCGCGCCCCCGTCCACCGGAACGCCTCCGCGCTCCCGGTCAAGAACAACGTCTCGGCCGCGAACCCGAACCTCAACTCGTCCCGCCGCCAGTCCTCGGGCTCCTTCTCCCCCGAGAAGTCCGTCTCCGGAATCTCCACCGTGTGCGGCCGCCCCGCCCCCAACCTCTCCCGGACCGCCTTCCACCGCGACACCGGAAACCCCAACCCGTTCTGCACCAGCACCAGATCCACCACCGACGACCTGAACCACCCAGGCAGCCCGCCAGGCCCCTCGCGCTCCGCCCGCAGCGGCACATACACCAGCGACCGCCGCGACCTCGCCGCCAACCCCCATGCCGCCGCCGTGCTCCGCGCCCCCTCCAGGTCCACGAACATGTCCAGCGACCATTCCTTCCGGAACAGCACAGCCCGCCCCGACCTCGGAACGGCCTTCACCACCCGGTACTCCTCGCCACCGTGCCGCACCCGGTGGACCGTCGTCCTCAACTCCACCCGGCAGTCCTACCCCGCCCGGACGCCATCTGTCCCCCGACTTTCCCTTCCCCTACCGTGGATCTCAGGCCTACAGAAGGGAACTCCTGGACCATGTCGTGGCGGAAGAGCACCTACAGCAACGGTGGCGGCGGCTGCGTCGAGATCGACGACGACTCCCCCGGCCTCGTCCCCGTCCGTGACTCC
>NZ_JZWY01001331.1:0-491 GCF_000966955.1 Streptomyces sp. NRRL S-495 | reverse complement strand
CCCCGGCCTCGTCCCCGTCCGTGACTCCAAGAACCCCGCCGGCCCCGCCCTCCTCTTCCCCGCCGACGCCTGGCGCGCCTTCGTCACCGCCGTCAAGCACGACGAGTTCGACATCCTCTGACAACCCGGCCCCCTCCCCCTACCGTGGACCTCAGGCCAACAGAAGGGAACTCCCGGACCATGTCGTGGCGGAAGAGCACCTACAGCGGCCAAGGCGGCGAATGCGTCGAGATCGCCGACGACCACCCCGGCCTCGTCCCCGTCCGACACTCCCAGGACCCCGCCGGCCCCGCCTTCCTCTTCCCCGCCGACGCCTGGCGCGCCTTCGTCACCGCCGTCAAGCACGACGAGTTCGACATCCTCTGACACCCGGCATTCCCTTCACCTACCGTGGATCTCAGGCCAACAGAAGGGAACTCCCGGACCATGTCGTGGCGGAAGAGCACTTACAGCGACGGTGGCGGTGGCTGCATCGAGATCGCCGACGACCA
>NZ_JZWY01001330.1:0-239 GCF_000966955.1 Streptomyces sp. NRRL S-495 | reverse complement strand
CCGGATCCGGCTCGCCGAGGTCGCCGCTCCTCGCCTCACCGCCGAGGAGCGGCACGCCCGGGACCAGATCTGGGCGACCATGGTCCTGGCCAATCCCACCCTCTTCGACGGCCCCGCGGTGGCCTGCGCCGACACCTCGTGGCCCAGACCCGGCGAACTCCACATCTCCTGGTCCCGGGTGCCCTACCGCCACTACGCCCTGCGCCGCGTCCCCGCCGCCACCGCCCCCACCGCCTCCC
>NZ_JZWY01000203.1:0-21020 GCF_000966955.1 Streptomyces sp. NRRL S-495 | reverse complement strand
CCCCCATGCGCCCCCACGCCGGTTCGTGCGCCCACCTCCCGCGCCCCCACCAACCCCCGGCCCCGGCCCGAAGCCCCACGACCGCCCGATAATGACCTCGGTCGGGGCGACGGCCCGGCCGACCGCCCACGAGAGAGACGAGCGCCCCCGTGCCGACCGCCCCCGTGATCCGCAGCGACGCCCCCGGCTCCTTCGCCTGGGGCGTGTTCCACGAGCGCCACCCGAAGCTCGTCCAACAGGTCCTCGACGCGCTCCCTTACGGCCCCGCCCAGCGGGCGGCGGTCGAGCAGCTGCTCGCGGAGAGCACCACCGGCGTCCTGGAGCCGCTGAACACGGACGCTCCGGACGCTGCGCAGTGGCTGGAGTGGGGCGCGGACCTGTGGGGCAGGCCCTGGGGCGAGGCGCCGTTCCTGTGGGCGGAGAGCTACTTCTACCGCCGGCTGCTCGACGCCATCGGCTACTTCCGGCCCGGCGCCTGGCAGGGCGTCGACCCGTTCGCGCCGTTCAAGCACGCCGAGCTGGCCGGGGCCGCGGTGGACGACGAACTCGCCGCGCTGAGCAAGCTCGACGACCTGCCCGAGACGCGCCGGGCGCAGGCGCTGCTGTCGTCCGCCCTCTGGGGCAACCGCGCGGACCTGAGCTTCCGGATCACCGCGGAAGCCGACGGGCAGACCGCGTCCGACCTGCTCACCGACGACAGCACCACACTCTGGACGCAGCTGGAACGCGCGAGGGGCGGCCGGATCTGCGTCGTCGCGGACAACGCCGGCCGGGAACTACTGCCGGACCTCGTCCTGATCGACCACCTCCTGACCCGCGGCCTCGCCGCGCAGGTCGTCCTCCACGTGAAGCCGCAGCCGTACTACGTGTCGGACGCGACGACCGCCGACGTCCTCGCCTCGGTCGAGCGCCTGCGCACCGCGGAAGTCGGCGGCCGGCTATGGCGAGCGATGACCAACGACGCCCTCGTAGTCCGCACACACCCCTTCTTCTGCGCCCCCCTGCCGTTCCACGACATGCCCGCCGACCTCCGGACCGAATTCACCGGAGCGGTGATGACGATCCTCAAGGGCGACCTCAACTACCGCCGCCTGGTCGGCGACCGCCTCCACCCGCCGACAACCCCCTTCGCCGACAAGACCGGTCACTTCCCGACCCCCGTCGCAGCCCTGCGAACCCTGAAGTCCGACGTGATCGTCGGCCTCGACGCCGACACCATCACCCGGCTCGACAGCAGCGAACCCACATGGCGCACCAACGGCCGCCACGCCGTCATCCAGGTCGCCCCACGCCAGTGACGACGCCTGCCCACACCCCGAGGAAAGGCAAAAGCCCCAGGTCACGGCGAGTGAGTCCTGGGGCTTCTACAGAGCCGCCTGCGGGATTCGAACCCGCGACCTACGCATTACGAGTGCGTTGCTCTGGCCAACTGAGCTAAGGCGGCACCGCTGCCGAAGTCTCGGCAACGCGGGCCAGTCTACACAGGTTCGCGGGTGATCCGTAACGCGGTGGGGAGGGGCCGGGGGTCAGGCGGAGGAGACGGCGAGCTTGGCGGCGAAGCCGGCGAAGAGGGCGGCGACGCTGCCGGTGAGGGCGGCGGAGAGGCGCTTGCGGCGGCGGAAGGCGGTGGCGAGCGAGGTGCCCGCGAAGATCAGCACGGAGAGGTAGAGGACGCTGAAGCTCTGCAGGATCCCGCCGAGGAGGGTGAAGGAGAGCACCGGGCTGCCGTAGGAGGGGTCGACGAACTGGGTGAAGAAGGAGAGCAGGAAGAGGATCGCCTTGGGGTTCAGCAGGCTGATCACCAGGGCGCGGCGGAACGGGCGCTCGGTGGACCCCGGGGCCTCGGTGGTGCCGTCGGCCGCCTCGTCGAGGGCCTGGTGCTCGCGCCACAGGCCGCGGGCTGCACGCAGCATGCCGATGCCTATCCAGAGCAGGTAGGCGGCGCCGCCGAACTTCACCACGGCGAAGACGGCCGGGTTGGCCTTCAGCAGGGAGGCCGCGCCGAGCGAGGTCAGGCTGATGAGAGTGAAGTCGCCGGCGAAGACGCCGGCCGCGGCCCGGTACCCGGTGCGGACGCCCTTGCGGGCGGCGACCGAGAGCACGTAGAGGGAGTTGGGGCCGGGGAGGAGGACGATGACGAGGGCGCCGAGGACGTACGTCGTCAGGTCGTTGACTCCGAGCACGGTGGGCTCCGGGAAGGGCGAGGAGGGGAGGGGGCGCCCATCGTAACGGGCGCTCCCTCACTGCCCACAGGTCTTGCCGTTCTCCGGCGGCTCGCCGCCCAGCAGGAAGCGGTTGACCGCGCCGTCGAGGCAGTTGTCGTGCCGGCCGTACGCGGTGTGGCCGTCGCCGTCGTAGGTCAGCAGCCGTCCGGACTCCAGCTGCCCGGCCAGAGCCTGCGCCCACGCGTAGGGCGTGGCCGGGTCCCGGGTGGTGCCGACGACCACGATCGGGGCGGCTCCGGCGGCCCGGACGGTGTGCGGTGTGCCGGTCGGTCGGACCGGCCAGTAGGTGCAGGTCAGCGCCATCCAGGCCATGTCGCGGCCGAACCTCGGCGAGGTCCGCTCGAAGTCCGGCACCGCGCGGGCGGCGTCGTCCGGGCCGGCGAACGGCGCGGGCAGGTCGAGGCAGTTCACCGCCATGTTGGCGAACATCAGGTTGGGGTACGAGCCGTCCACCTCCCGCCCGTAGTAGGCGTCGGAGAGCTTGAGCAGACCGGTGCCGTCGCCCGCCCTGGCGTCGGCGAGCGCGGTGCGCAGCCGGGGCCAGAGAAAGTCCGCGTACATGGCCTGGATGACGCCGGTGGTCGCCTGCGCCTCGCTGAGCCGGCGGGCGCCGTCGGTGGTCGTCAGCGGGTGGGCGTCGACCGCGGCGAAGAGGGCGGTGAGCTGCTCGCCGGCCTGCTGCTCGGTCCGGCCGAGCGGGCAGTCCTCGCGTTCGGCGCAGTCCCGGGCGAAGGCCGCCCAGGCGGTCTCGAAGCCGCCCGCCTGGGTCCGGTTGCCGGCCAGGGAGTCGAGCGAGGGGTCCATCGCGCCGTCGAGCACCATCCGGCCGGTGCGGCCGGGGAAGAGGCCCGCGTAGGTGGCGCCGAGGAAGGTGCCGTAGGACTTGCCGACGTAGTGGAGCCGTTCCTCGCCGAGCAGCGCGCGCAACACGTCCATGTCGCGCGCGGCCTCGACGGTGCTCAGGTGGCCGAGCCGGTCGCCGGACCGCTGCCGGCAGCCCTCGGCGAACTCCTTGGCGGCGGCCACCAGGGCATCGACCTCGGCCTGGTCGTCGGGGGTGATGTCGGCAGCGGTGTAGGCGTCCATCCGCTCGCCGCCGAGGCAGGTGACGGGCGAACTGCGGCCGACCCCGCGCGGGTCGAGGCCGACCAGGTCGTAGCGGGCGCGGACCCCGGCGTCGTAGCTGCGGGCCACGCCCTCGACGTACTCGACGGCCGAGCCGCCGGGGCCGCCCGGGTTGAGCAGCAGCGAGCCGAGCCGCTCGCCGGGGGCGGCCGGGTCGCCGGCCCCGGCCGGTGCGGCGGCAGGGGCGCGGACGGCGGCCAGGGTGAGGTCGCCGTCGGCGGGGCGGTCGTAGTCCAGCGGCACCCGGAAGGTGGTGCACTCGTAGCCGTCGTCGCAGGGTGTCCAGCCGAGCTGCTGCGCGTAGTAGGGAGCGAGCGCGGGCGGCACGGCGGCGGGCAGCGGCTCCAGCGGCGTGACGGCCGACGCGCCCCCGGCCGCCCCGGCGAGGCCCACCGGGCCGGCGCCGGGCGAAACGGCGCCGGAGGGAGCACCACCGGGCGACGCGCTGCCGGAAGAGGAGGCGGAGGCGGCGGAGGAGGGAGAAGGACCGCCACCGGCCGAGCAACCACCCGCCACCAGACCGGCCACCGCCGCCAGCGCGACCGCAGCCACCACACTCGTACGGCGCCCCCGCGACACCCGAGCCCGCGATGACACGCCCTGCCGTCCGTCGGCCCGCATCTGGGATCCCCTCAGCCGTCCACGCCCGCCGGCAGCCGCGCTGCCACCCGGGGGTACCGGAAGCGTAGTGCCCGCGCCGGGCCTGGTCAGGACGCCTTGCCGAGCGTCTCGCCGAGGTACTGGGCCGCCTGCCGGACCAACCGCAGCCGGATCCGGTCCGCCGAGTAGTCGGTCGCGTTGTCGGAGATCCGCACCTCGGCGCGGGCGGCGGCGCCGGTGCCGCCGCGCAGGGCCGACTGGAGCTTGCGGGCGGCGTCCAGCCCGGCGGTGTCGGCCTTCCCGGCGGCGAGCAGCAGCCTCGGGGTCCCGGCGGCGGGCGCCTCGGCGCCGGTCCGGGCGAGCGCGGCGGGGTCGTACCGGCCGGAGACGGCGGCCGCCGCGCCGTACAGGTCGGGGCGGGCGAGGCCGGCCGCGGCCGCACAGGGCGCGCCGTCCCCGACCCCGAGCGTGCCCCAGCCGGCCGGGCCGGGCGGCAGGGTGCGGAAGGTGGCCGCGATGGTGGTGCGCAGCGCCGCGTCGTCGGCGACGGCCATCGGAGCGGCGGCGACCAGCTCGCAGGGGTGCGCGGTGCCGTTCGGTGCCTCGGGGGCGACCAGGATGAACGGCTTGGACTTGGCGCTCTGCACGGCGGAGGAGAGGCCCTCGAAGACGTCCGGGACCTCGGTGTCCGCGGTCTTCCGGGGGGTGGCGGCGTGCATCACGACGACCGGGAAGCGGGCGTTCGGGTCCTTCGCGTACTGGGCGGGCAGCCAGACCCGGACGTTGCGCGGATGGCCGTCGGGGCCGGGGACGGCCGACTGGAGCAGTTCGCCGCCGCCCGGGTGGCCGACGCTGTCGAACCGGCTGACCACCGGCAGCGGGGAGGGCGTCGGCGTACTGGCCGAGGTGGCGGCGTCGACGGCCTCGACCGGCGGCGCGGCGGGTCGGACGCCGCCCGGCCCCTCGGCCCCGCCGCCGAACCCGTTGCCGGCCCCGCTCCCGTCGAACCGGTCGGCGGCCGAACCGGTCCGCCCGCCGGCCCCGCCGTCGATGTTCCCGAACGCGCCCAGTGCCGTCAGCAGCGTCAGCACGGTGACGCAGATCCCGCAGACCATCGCCCCGGCCGCCCGCACCAGCATCGGCCACTGGTCCCCGCTCAGTTCGTACGTCTCGGCGACCCGTAGGTCCCGCCAGCGCACGAGCGCACCGCGGGCCAACCAGACCCCTCCCCCGGCGACGGCGAGCAGGGGAACGAGCAGAAGCGAACGGACCATGGGACGCACCACCTCGGAGGAGGGCCGGACGGGCGGTCGGGCCCGGCACCGTACGGGACGCGACGGCCCCGGCGGGGCGCAGTCGGCCCCCAGCGTGCAGGGCGAGCGGGACCTCGTACGAGGGTGCGCCCGGCGCGTATCGCTCGTTCACTCGAAAGTGGGACGCGGCACTGGGGGAAGCCGTACCGGCCCCGACCCTCAGCGCCCCGACCCCGACGCACGAGACCGTACCGACCCCGGCCCGGCGGCGGTCAGCCCGCGCGCAGGGCCACCGTCATCGCCTCGACGGCCAGCAGCGGATCGACGTTGCGGTCCAGCGCCACCCGGCAGGCGAGGATCGCCTCGATCCGGCGCAGGGTGGACTCCGGCGGACCGGCCTGGGCGACCCGGTCGAGCGCCTGCCGCTGGTCCTCGTTGGCGAGCGTGCCGGTCGAGCCGAGCTGGATCGCCAGCACGTCCCGGTAGAAGCCGAGCAGGTCCAGCAGGGCGACGCCGAGGGTCTCGCGGCGGGTACGGGTGGCCCGGCTCTTCTGCCGCTTCTCGAGTTCCTTGACCGCGCCGGCCATGCCGCGCGGCGCCTTTCCGCCCTCGGCCGCGCCGTACACGGCCTTGAGGTCGTCGGTCTCCTTGCTGTCCTGGGTGTCGGCGAGCGCCTCGGCGTCGGCCTTGGCGGTGTCGACCAGCCGCTGGGCGGCGGCCAGGCAGCCGCCGATGTCGCCGACCTCCAGCGGGATCCGCAGCACCTCGGTGCGCCGCGACCGGGCCTGGTCGTCGACGGCCAGCCGACGCGAACGCTCGATGTCGCCCTGACCGGCCAACGCGGCCAGCCGGGCGGTGTGCGGATCGACGCCGTCGCGCCGTACCAGCATGTCGGCGACCGCCTCGGCGGCCGGGGTGCGCAGCACCAGCAGCCGGCAGCGGGAGCGGATGGTCGGCAGCACGTCCTGCACGGAGGGGGCGCAGAGCAGCCAGACGGTGCGCGGGGAGGGCTCCTCCACGCCCTTGAGCAGCGCGTTGGCGGCGGCCTCGGTGAGCCGGTGGGCGGCGTCGACCAGGATCACCGACCAGCGGCCGCCGGTGGGGTAGCTGGAGGCGCGCAGCACGAGGTCGCGCATGTCGCCGACGCCGATGGACAGACCGTCGGTGCGGACGTACTTCACGTCGGCGTGGCTGCCCGCGAGAACGGTGTGGCAGCCGTCGCAGAAGCCGCAGCCGGGGGTGCCGCCGAGCGCGAGGTCGGGGCTGGTGCACTGGAGCGCGGCGGCGAAGGCCCGCGCGGCGGTGGTCTGGCCGGCCCCGGGAGGTCCGGTGAACAGCCACGCGTGCGTCATCAGCGAGGCGTTCGCGCCGGACACCGGCTCGGTGCCCCGCCCGGCGCCGACGATCGCCCCGGCCGCCCGGGCGGCGCCGGTCAGCTGCTCGACCACCCGCTCCTGGCCCACCAGGTCGTCCCAGACGGCCACTGCTGCTCCCACGCTCGGTACGGACCTGCCGCCCCGCCCACAGCGGCGACGGCGGGAGCCGGAGGCCGCCGGACGGACCCGCCCGGCCTTCGTCTCCCGCTTCCCGCCGTCGAGCATACGTTCCCGGTACATACGTGCCCGGTACGACGTCGCCCGGTGCCTCCGGACCCGCCCCACCGGCACCGGCACCGGGGCTACCGGCACCGGGCCGGGCCTACCTCGTTCCGGCTGTTCCCACCCTGTTCCGGCCGGTCAGCTCCGACGGCCCCAGCGCCGGCCCTTGCCCTTGCCGTCGTCCTGGCCACCGTCGCGCCGCCCGTCACCGGTGCCCGGACCGGCCTGGCCTGCCTGGCCCGTCGGAGCGGACTGACCGCCCTGGCCCCAGCTGGACCACTCCTCGCGGGTGCCGAGCAGGGTGTCGGTGAGACTCGGCAGGTCGTCGAGCGGGGTCTCCTCCGCCCAGTCCGGCCGGGGCCTCGCTTCGGCGGCGGGCGGCTGCTGCGGGTCGACCACCGGCAGCTCGCGGGTGCTGTCCACCGGACGGTCGGCCGACGCCGGACGGGGTCCGCTGCCCGGTCGGGCATCCCGCCAAAGGCCCGGCGGAACCTCGCCCGACGGCACCTGTCCCGACGGCACCGGTCCTGACGGAACCTGCCCCGACGGCAGCTGTCCCCCGGGACGCCCCGGCTCGATCCTCGGCAGCACCGCGGTCCGGTCGGCCTCGTCCGCCGGGATCCGCGGCAGCACGGCCGTCTCGTCCGCCGGGATCCGCGGCAGCACCGTCGTCTCGTCCGCCGGAACGACCGGCAGCACCGCGGTCTCCGCGACATCCGCCGCCTCGCCGGACCGCCCGACGGCGCCCCCGCCCAGCACCGGAAGCTCCCTGGTCGAATCGCTGCCGTCCCGCCGGTCCGACGGCCCGGAGTCCTTCACGACCCGCAGCTCGGTGGTCACCGCGTCGTCCGGGCCCGCCCCGGCGGCACCCGGAACGTCCCCGCCCCGGCCCGTGCGCTCCGCACGCTCCGCCGCCTCGGCGGCCGCCGCAGCGGCAGCGGCCAGCGCGGCCGCCTGGGCCAGCCGGGCCTCCTCGGCCCGCTGCAGCGCCTCCTCCGCCCGGCGCCGCTGCTCCTCCCGGGCCAGCTCGCGCTGACGCTGGAGCTCCGCCCGGGCGGCCGCCTCCTCGGCGAGCCGCTTGCGCTCGGCCTCCTCGACGGCCCGGCGCGCCTCTTCCTCGGCCCGCCGCTTCGCCTCTTCCTCGGCCCGCTTGCGAGCCTCCTCCTCCGCCCGGAGGCGGGCTTCCTCGGCGGCCTTGCGCGCGGCCTCGGCGGCGACCCGCTCGGCCTCCTCCTTGGCCAGCCGCTCCTTCTCCGCCTGCTCGGCCCGGAGCTGTGCCAGCACCTCCTGGCGCTTCCGCTCGGCGGCCTCCTCCTCGGCGCGCTTGCGGGCCTCCTCCTCGGCCCGGCGCCGGGCCTCCTCGGCGGCCTTGCGCTCCTGCTCGGCGCGGGCGGCCTTCTCCTGCTCGGAGAGCGGCAGCTCGCGGTCGAGCCGGTGGCGGATGGAGGTGGTGACCAGGCCGGGGGCCTGGCTGCCGTCGACGACCAGGTAGCGCGCCGGGTCGGCGGCGGCGAGCGCCAGGAAGCCGGAGCGCACCCGCTGGTGGAACTCGGTCGGCTCGGACTCCAGTCGGTCCAGCGCCTCGGTGAACCGCTCCCGGGCCCGGGTCGGGTCGACGTCCAGGACGACAGTCAGGTCGGGCATCAGCCCGCCGGTCGCCCAGCGGGAGATCCGGGCCACCTCGGTGGCGGCCAGGTCGCGGCCCGCGCCCTGGTAGGCGATCGAGGAGTCCATGTACCGGTCGGTGATGACCACCGCGCCGCGGGCCAGCGCCGGGCGGATCACGTTCTCGACGTGCTCGGCCCGGTCGGCCGCGTAGATCAGCGCCTCGGCGCGGTGCGAGAGGCCGGTGTTGCCCACGTCCAGGACGAGGCTGCGCAGCCGCTGCCCGATCGGGCTGCCGCCGGGCTCACGGGTGAGCACGACCTCGTGGCCCTTGCCCCGGATCCACTCGGCGAGCGCCTGGGCCTGGGTGGACTTGCCGGCGCCGTCGCCGCCCTCCAGCGCGATGAAGAAGCCGGTGCCCGCCCGGTGCGGGGCCGGACCGGTGGCGCCGCGCACCGAGTCGACCAGGTCCCGGCCGAACGGCACGGTGCCGCGCCGGTCGTCGGTGCGCAGCAGCACGACGGCGGCCAGGACGAGGGTGAGCACTCCGGCGGTGCCGACGGCCAGGGCCGCGCCGCCGTGGATGAAGGTGAACGAGCCGGGCTCGACGGCGCCGTACTGGACGTCCCCGTAGGCGGCGGCGATCAGCGGCAGGCCGACCAGCGCGGTGCCGACCACGACCCGCAGCACCGCGTAGAGGTGCTCGGTGACCTTGGGCAGCCGGGCCTCCTCGACCTCCAGGGCGAGCAGGCTGCGGCCGGTGGAGATCACCACGCCGGCGGCCAGCGCGGCCAGGACGGTGAGCAGCAGCAGGAGCACGAAGTCCAGCACCAGGCCGGCCAGGACCAGCGCGATGCCCTCGGTGAGCAGCGCCAGGGCGAGCAGTCGGCGGCGGGAGAGCGTGGGCAGCACGGCCCGGGTGATCCGGATGCCCAGCGCGGGGACACCGGTCGCGGCCAGCACCAGCAGGCCGTAGCCGATCGGCCCGGCGCGGTGCTCGACGGCGGTCAGCAGGGCCAGCGCGGCGACGCCGGCCATCGTCGCGTACCCGGCGGAGACCGCGAAGGTGAAGTACGGGGCGGCGCCGGTGCGGCCCTTGGCCAGGGCGGGGCCGGGGGTGGCGTCGGTCGGGGCGCGCAGCCCCCGCAGCGGCGAGGACGGCGGCACCCGGACGGGACCGCCGGGCAGCTCCTGGACGTACACCCGGGCGGCCGAGACGGCGAACAGGGCGGCCGCGCCCAGGGCGGCGAAGGTGGTCTGGTGGGCGCGCAGCCAGTCCGAGCCGATCGCCGCGAAGACGTTGTTCAGCAGGGTGAGCACGACGAGCGCGCCGGCACCGAGCGGCAGCGCGGCCCACCCGGTGCGGTGGTCCAGGGTCCGGACGGTGGCCAGGTTGGCGGCGGACGGCCGCCGCTCGCCGGGCGGGGCGTAAGGATCGACGGGCGGCAGCAGGGCCGGGACGGCGGCGGCCTTGGCGATCGCCCAGACCCGCTCGGCGGCGCCGGTCAGGAACACGGTGGCGAGCAGCGCCCAGGTCGCGGCGCCGGAGGGCTCGGTGCCGGAGCCCAGCCAGACGATCCACCACGGGGCGACGCCGATCAGCACGACCCGCAGCACATCGGCGCCGAACAGCGTCCAGCGCCGGTCGAGCTTGCCGGTGAGCAGCCCGTGCACCGGACCGAGCAGCGCGGCGCCGACCAGCCCGGTGGCGGCCAACCGGGTGGCGAGGACGGCGGCGACCGCGAAGGCGAGGCTGCGCGGCAGGTCGCCGAACTGCCGGCCGAGCACGGCGGCGACCACGGTGAGCATCAGCAGCACCAGCAGGCCGAGCCGGTCCGCGGTGCCGCCGATCAGCTGGGTGGTCCACAGGCGCCGGTAGGGGCGCAGCCGCAGCAGCGCCCGGATCCGCTCGCCGGCGGTCCCGGCAGGCGCGACCTCGGGCAGGTCCGGCGTACCGCCCGGTCCGGCCGCCGCGGCGCTGGGGGTGGGCTGCTCCTCGCTCGTCATACGGTCAGCGTAGCGGTCGGGGCATGGCGCAAAAGAGGGGAGCACGGCTCCGGACGGGCGCCGCCACCGGGTTGTGACAGACCGCGTACGCCCCTGTCACGCCCCGCCCGCGAACGGGACGGGCCCGCGCCGCCGGAGCGGACGCGGGCCCGGGTGCCACCGACCGGGGATCAGCCCTCGTCGGTGGCGGTGGACTTGCTCGCGGCGGTGCTGCTCGCCGCAGTCTTGGTGGCCGCCGTCTTGGCCGCCGCCGTCTTGGTGGCGGCCTTCTTCACGGTGGTGGTCTTCTTCGCCGCCGTCTTGGCCGCCGTCGTGGTCTTCTTGGCCGCGGTCTTCGTCGCGGTCTTCTTGGCCGCGGCCTTCTTCGCCGGAGCCTTCTTCGCCGTCTTCTTCACCGGCCCGCGCGCCCGCTTCTCGGCGAGCAGCTCGTAGCCGCGCTCGGGCGTGATGGTCTCGACCTCGTCGTCCTTGCGGAGCGTCGCATTGGTCTCGCCGTCGGTCACGTACGGGCCGAACCGGCCGTCCTTGACCACCACCGGACGCTCGCTGACCGGGTCGGTGCCCAGCTCCTTGAGCGGCGGCGCGGCGGCGGCCCGGCCGCGTTGCTTGGGCTGGGCGTAGATCGCCAGCGCCTCCTCCAGCGTGACCGTGAACAGCTGCTCCTCGTCGGTGAGCGAACGGGAGTCGGTGCCGCGCTTGAGGTACGGGCCGTAGCGGCCGTTCTGCGCGGTGATCTCCACGCCCTCCTGGTCGACGCCGACCACGCGCGGCAGCGAGAGCAGCTTCAGCGCCTCGTCCAGGGTGACGGTGTCCGGCGACATCGTCTTGAACAGCGAGGCGGTCCGCGGCTTGACCGCGTTCTTGCCGGTCTTGGGGGTGCCCTCGGGCAGGATCTCGGTGACGTACGGGCCGTAGCGGCCGTCCTTGGCGACCAGCATGTTGCCGGAAACCGGGTCCGGGCCGAGCTCGAAGTCGCCGCTGGGCCTGGCCAGCAGCTCCTCGGCGAGCTCGACGGTCAGCTCGTCCGGCGGCAGCTCGTCCGGGATGTCGGCGCGCTGGCCGGGCTCGCCCTCGACCTCGGAGGCACGCTCCACGTAGGGGCCGTAGCGGCCGACCCGCAGGGTGATGCCGTCGCTGATCCGGAACGAGCTGATCTCCCGGGCGTCGATCGCGCCGAGGTCGGTGACCAGTTCCTTCAGACCGCCGAGGTGGTCGCCGTCGCCGTTGCCGGCCTCGGCGGCGCCGCCCGCGATCAGGCCCTCGCCGGCGCCCTCGCCGAAGTAGAAGCGCTTCAGCCACGGCACGGACTTCGCCTCACCGGCGGCGATCCGGTCGAGGTCGTCCTCCATCCTCGCGGTGAAGTCGTAGTCGACCAGCCGGCCGAAGTGCTTCTCCAGCAGGTTGACCACGGCGAAGGAGAGGAACGACGGCACCAGCGCCGTCCCCTTCTTGAAGACGTACCGACGGCCGATGATGGTGTCGATGATCGAGGCGTAGGTGGAGGGACGGCCGATCTCCCGGTCCTCCAGCTCCTTGACCAGCGAGGCCTCGGTGTAGCGGGCCGGGGGCTTGGTCGCGTGGCCCTCGGCGGTGAGCTGCTCGGCGGCCAGCGGGTCGCCCTCGGTGACCTGCGGCAGCCGGCGCTCGCGGTCGTCCAGCTCGGCGTTCGGGTCGTCGGCGCCCTCGACGTAGGCCTTGAGGAAGCCGTGGAAGGTGATGATCTTGCCGGAGGCGGAGAACTCGGCGTCCCGGCCGTCGGCGGCCCGGCCGCCCACCTTCACGGTGACCGACTGGCCGACCGCGTCCTTCATCTGGGAGGCGACGGTGCGCATCCAGATCAGCTCGTACAGCCTGAAGTCGTCGCCGGCCAGGCCGGTCTCGGCCGGGGTGCGGAAGCGGTCGCCGGACGGGCGGACGGCCTCGTGCGCCTCCTGGGCGTTCTTCACCTTGGAGGCGTAGGTGCGGGGCGCGTCCGGCAGGTAGTCGGCGCCGTACAGCTGGGTGACCTGCGTCCGGGCGGCGTTGATCGCGGTCTCCGACAGCGTGGTGGAGTCGGTACGCATGTAGGTGATGAAGCCGTTCTCGTACAGCTTCTGGGCCACCTGCATGGTCCGCTTGGCACCGAAGCCCAGCTTGCGGCTGGCCTCCTGCTGGAGCGTGGTGGTGCGGAACGGCGCGTACGGCGAGCGGCGGTACGGCTTGGACTCGACGCCGCGCACCGAGAACGCGGTCTGCTCCAGGGCGGCGGCCAGCGCGCGGGCGGCCTGCTCGTCCAGGTGCAGGGTGTTGGCGCTGCCCGCCTTGAGCCGGCCGTCCTGGCCGAAGTCGCGGCCGCTGGCGATCCGCTTGCCGTCGACGGAGGACAGCCGGGCACCGAAGTTCTCCGGGTTGGCGGCGTCGGCCGCGGTGCGGCCGGTGCCGAAGGTGCCGACCAGGTCCCAGTACGAGGCCGAGCGGAACGCGATCCGCTCCCGCTCGCGCTCGACGACCAGCCGGGTCGCCACGGACTGCACGCGGCCCGCCGACAGCTTCGGCATGACCTTCTTCCAGAGCACCGGCGAGACCTCGAAGCCGTACAGGCGGTCGAGGATGCGGCGGGTCTCCTGGGCGTCGACCAGACGCTGGTTCAGCTCGCGCGGGTTGGCCACGGCCTCCTGGATGGCGGCCTTGGTGATCTCGTGGAACACCATCCGGTGCACCGGCACCTTGGGCTTGAGCACCTGCTGGAGGTGCCACGCGATGGCCTCGCCCTCGCGGTCCTCATCGGTGGCGAGGAAGAGTTCGTCGGACTCCGCGAGGAGCGACTTCAACTTGCTGACCTGGGACTTCTTGTCCGCGTTCACCACGTAGATCGGGGCGAAGTCGTGGTCGACGTCCACCCCGAGGCGGCGCACCTCGCCGGTGTACTTGTCCGGGACCTCGGCGGCCGTGCTCGGGAGGTCGCGAATGTGCCCGACGCTCGCCTCGACGATGTAGCCGGGGCCAAGGTAGCCCTTGATCGTCTTCGCCTTGGCCGGCGACTCGACAATGACGAGTCGCTGTCCGTGCGCGGTCTCGCTGCTCGGGGACACCTTCGCTCTTCTCTCCCGGTCGTTATGTGAGCTGGTCGGCGCTGGCAGCACGGGCTGCGCTCCGCCCGACCCCTCCACCGACCCGGGGCTGCCGCTGTACGACGACCCCACCAGCGGAGTGTGACCGTACCCCGGCCACCCTTGTCAAACGGACGGTTCCCGCGATTTCACCGGCAAGGCCGACCGACGCCACTCGAACGGTAACCCGACGACGACGGATCGCGCCCTGCGGAGGGGGGCTTCGGCGGGTTTCGAAGGATGGAATGACGGATTTCAAAATCTGTCAACGGAATACGGGTGCGCCCGGGCGCCGTGGATGGTAGACGGCAGCGACCGGGCCTCGGTCGCGCGTCGGTCGCGCCTCGGGGGCCGGGCGGCTAGGCCGCGGCGAGGAGCAGGACGGCTCCGGCGGCCAGGCAGCCGAGGCCGAGCGCCGTCCACAGCAGGTCCGCGACCAGCGGCCGGGGACCGGCCTCCTCCGCCGCCAGCACCGCGTGGCCGGGGCGGTACGGATCGTAGGCGATACGTACCGAACCGCCCGGTACCAGGTGGGCCGGGCGGCGCAGCGGGGTGTGGCCCCGGGGCCGGGTCAGCACCAGCTCACCGGCCTCGACGCCCGGCGCGCCCCCGGTCCGGCCGGCCGGGACCGGGCGGGTGGCGAAGGAGAGCAGGGGCGCGCTGTCGAGCGCCCCGTGGACGTCGGACTCGGGGACCACGGTGGCGACGGCCGGCAGTCCCCGGCGCCGGATCCGGTGGCGCAAGCGCGCTTCGGCGGCGCACCAGAGCAGGAGTGCGCCGCCGAAGAGGGCGAGTATCACGCCACCCGCCGTCGCCGTCGTCGTTTCCACCCCGGCCGCCCCCAGTCCTGTCCACAGCCTGTGGACAGAGCCTCACAGTCCTGGACCAACAAGGGGGAGATGTTCGGCGACCGCCCGGCGAACCAGGGGAAACAGTGGGGTGAACCGGGTGCCGTCGGCGAACGCCGAGGCCCGGGCGTCGGGGTATGCCGACGCCCGGGCCCGGGCGCGTCCCGTCCGTCCCCGTCCGTCGCGTCCGTCCCGTCCCGTCCTGAGTGCCCGCGGTCAGGACGCGGGCTGGATGAACCCCTGCTCGGTGAGCAGCCGCAGCGACTCCGGCACCCGGTCGCGCAGCACCACCCGGTCCTCGCCCAGCAGTTGCGCGATCGCGTCGACGATCTCGCCCGCCGACAGCGTCCCGTCGCACACCCCGACGAAGCCCGCGCCCACCGTGTCCACCTTGGTGGCACGCCGCATCCCGCGGTTGTGGCGCAGCACCACGTGCTCCGGGTCCTCCGCCCCCGGGGCGCCCACCTGCTCCTGGACCACCTCGTCGGCCAGCACGTACCGCGCCGCCAGCAGGCCCGCGTCGTCGTGGGTGCGCAGGAAGTCCTGCCGGTCGAACCACTCCTCGATGTGCGGGCCGAGCGGCTGCTCGACCGGGTGCGGCCACTCCTCCACCCGGACGGTCGGACGCTCGGCGCCACCCGCACGCAGGGTGATCCAGCCAAATCCGATGCCCTCGACCCGGCCGGCCTCGAAGGCGTCCAGCCACTCCCCGTACCGGGCCTGGTAGTCGCCGCCGGCACCGCGGTGGTCACCGCCATCGCGCAGCCACAGCTCCGCGTACTGGGCCACGTCCTGCACCTCGCGCTGGACGATCCAGGCGTCCAGCCCGGTCCCGGCCACCCAGCCGGCCAGCCGGTCCTGCCAGTCCTCGCCCTTGACGTGCTGCCAGTTGGCCAGCAGCTGGCAGTACCCGCCCGGCTCCAGGTGGTCGGCGGCCGAGCGGACCAGGCTGCGGCACAGGTCGTCGCCGGCCATCCCGCCGTCCCGGTAGGTGAACCGCCCACCCGGCGAGATCACGAACGGCGGATTGGAGACGATCAGGTCGAACCGCCGCTCCCCCACCGGCTCGAAGAGGCTGCCGGCGACGGTCTCCGTATTGTCGAAACCGGACAGCGCCAGGGTCAGCTCGGTGAAGCGCAGCGCCCGCTCGTTGAGGTCGGTGGCGGTCACCCGCTGGGCGTGCCGGGCGGCGTGCAGTGCCTGCACGCCCGAGCCGGAACCGAGGTCCAGCACCGAGCGGACCGGCCGGCGCACCGTGATGTTGGCCAGCGTGGTGGACGCGCCGCCCACCCCGAGCACGAGGTCCTTGCGGGCCACGCCGTGCGCGGTCTCCCCGGAGCCGATCCCGCCCGCACCGCCGACCGCACAGCCCAGGTCGGAGACCACCCAGGCGTCCGAACTCGGCAGCCCGGACACCTCGTTCGCATAGGGCCGGACGTCCACGGTGGCGCGCACCGAGTCACCGTCCGGGCGCAGCCAGCCGTCGGCCAGGCAGTCCTCCACCGGCAGCGCGGCGGCGGCCGCCCGGTAGGGCACGGGCTGCTGCAGCAGGAAGAGCCGCACCAGCGTCTCCAGCGGGCTGCCACCACGGGTCGCCCGCAACGCGGGCACCGCCTCGCTGCGGGCCAGCGCCGCGTACCCGGTGGGCCCGAGCAGGTCCAGGCAGCCGTCGGCGGTGTACGAGGCGGCGAGCAGCGCCTCGCGCAGTTTGGCGAGGCGGGTCGGGTCGAGAACGGGGCTACTGATCACCCCGCCATTGTCCCCCGCCCGCCCGGCTGTCCCGTCCCCAACACCTACTCCCCCAACACCGCACCCCCAGCACCACCGCCCCCTCGGCCGATGGCCGAGGGGGCGGTCGGGCGGGCCCGTCGGGACCGGACGGTCGCGCAGGAGCCGGTGGGTCGAAGCGGGATCAGCTCGCCGAGGCGGTGGGCGCCGGAGTCGACGGCGCCTGGGTACCGGGCGCATCGGTCGCCGCCGGGCTCGCACCGCCCGCCGTCCCGTCCGCGGGTGCGCCCGTGGCCCCGTCCGATGCTCCGCCGGTCGCCGGGGACGTCGGAGCGGCCGCGGCCGAACCCGGCTTGCACCCCTCCTGCTTGGCCATCGCCGAACCCAGGTCACCGCGCTGGAGCTTGCCCTGCGCCTGGGTGGAGAGCGAGGCCAGCTGCTGCACCTGGTCGGCCACACTCCGCAGCCCGTCGGCGAACTTCGCCTGGTCGGCGTTGGGGAGCGCGTCCAGCTTCTTCTGGACCTCCAGGTAGCCGTCGGCCGCCTTGGTGAGCTCGGTGACGGTGTCCTTCTGCAGGCTCGCGCCGTCGTCGACCTTGGGCGCACCGGCGCCGTCGATGGCGGCGGCGATGTCCTGGTTGGTCTTCGCCAGTCGGCCGATGTCCGCCGAGAGGCGCTTCTGGAGGTCGGCCGGGGCCTCGCCGGTCTTCACCTGGCCGGTGTCCGCCAGAGCGGTCTGCGCCTGGGCGATCGGGTCCTTGGCCGCGCCGCACACGTTCGCCGCCCAGGACTCCAACTGCTTGCTGTTGTCGTCGCCGCAGCCGACGGCGCCGAACGCGAGCAGCGCCCCGAGCGCGGGTACGGCCAGCAGTCGCTTGTTCACCGGGAGAGCCCTTTCGGTTTCGGTCGTCGAACTGCGAACCTACACGGCCGCCGCTCGACCCCCGATTCCCGTTCGGACCCGCTCCGCTCCGGTCCGCTCACCCGTCCGCCGGGCACCCGCCCGTCGCGCTCAGACGGCGAGCGCGTCCGCCGAGACCGGCCAGCTCATCCGGATCAGACCGCCGCCGGCGCCGCTGGTGACCTCCAGGTCCTCGACCAGGCCGGTGAGCACAGCGAGGCCCAGGGTGTCCTCGTCCGGGTCGCCGCCGTCCGCCGCGGTGGTCGGGACGGTGTCGAGGCCCGCTTCGTCCTCGACCTCGATGAGGAAACGCTTCTCCTGGTCGACCAGTGCGACGCGGACCGCGCCGGTCACGCCACCGCGACGGTGCAGGCCGACCGCGCGCGAGCACGCCTCGCCGACGGCGAGGCGCACCTCGTCGAGCACCGACTCGTCGACCCCCGCCCGTCTGGCCACTGCCGCGGCCACCAACCGGGCCGTCCGCACGTGCTCGGGAAGCGCGCTGAATCGAAGTTCGACGGTTGCCATCTCTTCCCCCTCGGGGTGTTCCGACCGAGGCCGGACATACGGCCCCGGTCGCTGCGGGCCGACAACAGCCGACCCGGGGACGACCGGACGGACCGGGGCCACGCGGCCCCGGCGCCCGGACGCATGAGGATCGGACGGGCCGGTCACGGAGGACCGGCCCGGTCCGGTCGATCGGGTCGACTGATCAGTCGGTCGCCTGGACCGCGTCCTCGACCGAGGTGTGGATCGGGAACACCTTGGTCAGACCGGTGATCCGGAAGATCTTCAGAATGCGCTCCTGGTTGCACACCAGGCGCAGCGAGCCCTCGTGGGCACGCACCCGCTTCAGCCCGCCCACCAGCACACCGAGGCCGGTGGAGTCCAGGAAGTCCACGCCCTCCATGTCGACGACGAGGTGGTAGCTGCCGTCGTTGACGAGCTCGACCAGCTGCTCGCGCAGCTTGGGGGCGGTGTACACATCGATCTCGCCGCCAACCTCGACGACCGTGCGGTCGCCGACTGTACGGGTCGACAGGGACAGGTCCACGGAACCTCCAGCACCTTGCCTTGCTACGTCATTGCGATCCTCGGCCGGACGGCCGTCACCGCATGGTCGCGAACCCCGGGCACACCCAGCGAATGCGTGGCAAGCCTCGGCGCTGCGACCCCCGGCCGTACGGCCGTCACGGCCACATTCAACCACCTGCGACCATGACCGCACGATGGCTTAGGACGATTCTCCGTCACGCCGGTGACACACTGGGTCCTCATGCCGCCGCGTCACAGCCTGCCCGAGGCACTCCTCATGACCCTGTCCACCGCCCGGGGGCGGGCGGACCGGCTCACCCATACGGAGCACCTTCCCGCCCGGCCCGCCCGTTATGCGCCGTGGCCCGACTGGATCCGGCCCGAGATCGCCTCGGCCGCCCAGGACATGGGAGTCCGGCAGCCCTGGGCCCACCAGGCGGAGGCAATGAATCTGGCCAAATCCGGTCAATCTGTGGTGATCGCCACAGGAACCGCCTCGGGCAAGTCGCTCGGCTACCTGGCGCCGGTGCTGTCCGACCTGCTGGACGGCACCGAGGCACGCAACGGCCGGGGCGCGACCGCGCTCTACCTCGCCCCCACCAAGGCACTCGCCGCCGACCAGCGCCGCCGGGCCGCGGAACTCGCCCCGCCCCGCGTCCGGGCCGCCCTCTACGACGGCGACACCCCGCCCGAGGAACGCGAGTGGGTCCGCCAGTACGCCTCCTACGTCCTCACCAATCCGGACATGCTGCACCGGGGCATCCTGCCCGCGCACGCCCGCTGGTCCTCCTTCCTCAAGACGCTTCGCTACGTCGTGATCGACGAGTGCCACAGCTACCGCGGCGTGTTCGGCTCGCACGTGGCCCAGGTGCTGCGCCGGCTGCGGCGGATCTGTGCCCGCTACGGCTCCTCTCCCGTCTTCCTGCTCGCCTCCGCCACCACCGCCGACCCGGCCGTCACCGCCCGCCGGCTGACCGGCCTGCCCGCCGCCGCGGTCACCGACGACGCCTCCCCGCGCGGCCCGATGGTCTTCGGGCTGTGGGAACCGCCCCTCACCGAGAACGTCGGCGAGCAGGGTGCGCCGGTCCGCCGGACCGCCACCGCCGAGGCCGCCCACCTGCTCACCGACCTGGTCGAGCGGGAGACCCGCACCGTTGTCTTCGTCCGCTCCCGGCGGGCCGCCGAACTCGTCGCGCTCCAGGCCCAGGACCAGCTGGGCCGCCCGCTCGCCGACCGGGTCGCCGCCTACCGCGGCGGCTACCTCGCCGACGAGCGCCGGACCCTGGAGCGCGACCTGCACTCCGGCCGGCTGCTCGGCCTCGCCTCCACCTCCGCCCTCGAACTCGGGGTCGACATCTCCGGCCTGGACGCCGTCCTGATGGCCGGATACCCGGGCACCCGGGCCTCGCTCTGGCAGCAGGCCGGCCGGGCCGGACGGGAGGCCCAGGGCGCGCTCGCCGTCCTGATCGCCCGGGACGACCCGCTGGACACCTATCTGGTGCACCACCCGGAGGCGCTGTTCGCCACCCCGGTCGAGGCCACCGTGCTCGACCCGGACAACCCGCACGTACTCGCCCCGCACCTGTGCGCCGCCGCCGCCGAGCTGCCGCTCACCGACAGCGACCTGGAGCTGTTCGGCCCCTCGGCCGCTCCGCTGCTCCCGGTCCTGGAGCGCCGCGGGCTGCTCCGCCGGCGCGGCGAGGCCTGGTACTGGACCCGCCGCGAGCGGGCCGCCGACGCCGTCGACCTGCGAGGCAGCGGCGGCAGCCCGGTGCAGATCGTCGAGGCGCCGACCGGCCGACTGCTCGGCACCGTGGACGCCTCCGCCGCCCACACCACCGTGCACACCGGGGCCGTCCACCTCCACCGGGGCCGTACCTACCTCGTCCGGGACTTCGACCTGGAGAACTCGGTCGCCCTGGTCGAGCCCGCCGACCCGCCCTACACGACCTCCGCCAGGGACATCACCTCCATCTCCGTCCTCTCCACCGACACCACCGTCGACTGGGGCGAGGGCCGGCTCTGCTTCGGTTCGGTGGAGGTGGTCAACCAGGTGGTCGGCTACCTCCGCAAGCGGATCTCCACCGGGGAGATCATGGGCGAGAGCAAGCTCGACCTGCCGCCCCGCACCCTGCGCACCCGGGCCGTCTGGTGGTCCGTCACCGAGGAGCAGCTGATCGACGCGGACATCCCGCCCGACCAACTGCCCGGCGCCGCCCATGCCGCCGAGCACGCCTCGATCGGCCTGCTCCCGCTCTTCGCCACCTGCGACCGCTGGGACATCGGCGGTGTCTCGGTGCCGCTGCACCCCGACACCGGGCTGCCCACCGTGTTCGTCTACGACGGCCACCCCGGTGGGGCCGGCTTCGCCGAACGCGGCTTCCGACGGGCCGTGCAGTGGCTGACCGCCACCCGGGAGGCGATCGCCGCCTGCGAGTGCGAACGCGGCTGCCCGTCCTGCGTCCAGTCGCCCAAGTGCGGCAACGGGAACGACCCGCTCGACAAGGCAGCCGCCGTCCGGCTGCTGGACATCCTGCTCGCCGGCGCTCCCGGTGCGGCGGCGGACGCGGCGGGGGACGCGGAGGTGGCGGAGGTGGACCCGAAAACCGCTGGAACGGCCGAGGCAGCCGAGGAGGCCGAGGCGGCCGGCGGATCCACCGACCGGCCGGAAGACCGACCGGCCGACTGACCGGCCGATCGACCCACCGCGACCGGTCCGACGGGCGGGCACCCGCCCGGGGGCTCACGGGCCGCCTCCGGCCGGACCGGCCTCGCCCAGGGCAACCCGCGCATCCTCGTCCGTCGGCGGGACCGCGGCCCGAAGCGGTCCGGCGCGGGCCCGGGCCCGCGCCGGACCGACCGGCAGCCGCACCGGCAGCCCCGTGACCGGCACCTCCGCCACCACCTCCACGGCGTCCGCCGGGAGGTCGGTCGCGCAGGAGACCACGGCGGCCGCCTGCGCCGCCGCCACGGCCCTCGCCCGGGCGCAGCCTCCGTCCGCGTCCA